>JBBRHC010000160.1:0-8366 GCA_038223295.1 Opitutales bacterium | reverse complement strand
CCGCGATCTGGCGCAATCTGCTGGTCATCTGCTCGTTTGTTCACCCGCTCAATGCACTATTCAGTGCACCTCGGGATTCACGAACGACCATCTGATCCAGCTTCTTGCGCCATCTCATCGGCTCCTACTCCGGATTTCGGGTTTAAGCGACTTGCCCCGGGCTCGTGTCCGCGCCCGCCTTCCAGCATAGGGCTGCACGCGAGGAGGGGCCGCACCTCCACTATCTGGCCCACCGCCAGTCCCGGGCAGCCCCGCGCGATCATGACGGCATCGTCCAGGCTCTCCGCCTCCGCCGAACCACGGTAGGCCGGCGCGCGGCGTTCACGCCTCTCCGCGCACCCAATGCTCCACCCACGCGCACAAGGCGGCGACGCCCGCCACGTGGGCGGTCGCGGCCGAGTCGCCCGTGCGATAGATGCGAAACATACGCCCCGCGCCGATCATATGCATTTCCTGCAAGTCGTTATGCACCACGGCATCGACCGCCCCGGCGGCGAAGACTCGCCCGACCGCCACGGCTCGCGCCATACCGTCGGCGCCGTGGGTGAGCTTAAATCCCAGCACTCGCAACGGGTGCGGCGACCAGCCCTTGAGTTGCGGCAGGAGCTTGGGCGTCGGCACGAGGCGGAGCGTCAGCTCCTCGGCGTGGGAGCTGATTTTGCCCGCATGCGTGATGTCCGGGCGGTAATCGGCGACCGCCGCCGCCTGGATCACCGCGTCGTAGTCGCCGGTGGCGAGCGCGGTGCGCAGGCGGTCGCCGAGGTGCTCGGTGGAAGTGAAGCCACCGCAGATAATGCGGTCGCCGCAGGGGCGAACGGCGCCTTCGCCCTGCAAAAGCGTCACCTCGTGGCCGGCGCGGGCGAGGGCATCGGCGAGCGCGGCGCCGGTGGAGCCGGTGCTGACGTTGGAAACAAAACGCACCGCGTCGATCGGCTCGCGGGTGGCTCCGGCGGTGATGAGGACGTTCATGGGGGCCTTGGGCTGGAAAAGGGAGAGCGCGGGCGTGGCGGTTTTATTCCCGCGCCGGGTTGGAGGCGGGGCGGGGGAGGCTCAAGCGATTTTCGGGCCTAGCGCGGCCAGGACGTGGAGGATAATGGTTTCGGGATCCATCAAGCGGCCGGCGCCGATCTCCCCGCAGGCCAGCGCGCCGGAGTCGGGCGGCAGCACGCGCACGCCCATGGTAGTCAGTTTTTGAATACTCGCCTGCGTGGCCGGGTGGGCGAGCATGGCGGAGTTCATGGCTGGGGCCACCCACCAGGGCTTTTTTTGCAATTCCCACGCCAGGAAGAGCGCGCCCACCGGGTCGTCGGCGAGGCCCGAGGCGAGGCGGTTCAGGGTGTTGGCGGTGGCGGGGCAGACGAGCGCGAGGTCGGCCCGGCGCGCGAGATCGATGTGGTCCATGGCGCGACCGTTTTCCCAGAGATCGGTGAACGGGGCGCGACCGGTCAGGCCCTCCAGCGTGGCGGACCCGATGAAGCGCAGCGCCCCTGGCGTGGCCACCGTCTGCACCTCGATCCCGGCCTGCGCGAGGCGCGAGATGGCGTGGCAGGCCTTGTAACAGGAAATGGAGCCGGAGAGGAGAAAGAGAAGGCGGGGCATGGGGGTGATTTTTCCGGTCCGGCGGTGGTTAGTAACTCTCCTTCACGGAGGGGAAGGAGCGGTCGGCGGTCGAGGCGTGAAAGGCGGTCAGCCCGGCGCGCACCGCCTCGCCGGCGGGGGCGAATTCGCGCACGAAGCGGGGCCGGTGGCCGGTGGTGAGGCCGAGCAGGTCGGCCATGACCAGCACCTGGCCGTCGCACTCCGCGCCCGCGCCGATGCCGATCACCGGGATCGATACCGCCCGGGTGATCTCGCGGCCCAGCGCGGCGGGCACGCATTCGAGCACGAGGCCGAACGCGCCGGCCGCCTCCAAGGCCCGCGCCTGGCGCAGGAGATCCTCGGCGGCGGCGGCGTTTTTGCCCTGCACCTTATAGCCGCCCATGGCGTGGACCGACTGCGGGGTGAGCCCGAGGTGGCCCATCACCGGCACTCCCGAGAACACGAGGTGGGCGATGACGTCGGCGTGGCCGTCGATGCCCTCGATCTTCACCGCGTGAGCGCCGGCCCGCAGCAGGAGCGCGGCGGTGTCGATCGCGGAAGCGAGCCCGCGGCGGGCGGCGAGGAAGGGGAAGTCCGCGACGATGAGCTTGCGCTCGCCGGGCTCGCCCAGCCCCCGGGCGATGGCGGCGGTGTGGCGCGCCATGATTTCGGGCGAGGCGGAGAACGTGGTCGCCTCCCCGTCGAGCACGGTGGCGACCGAGTCTCCGACCAGCACGCAATCCACCGGGGACGCGGCCAGAAACCGCGCCTCCCAATGCGTGTAGGCGGAGACCATGCTGATGGGCGCCTGGCCCTTGCGCGCGCGAAACTCGGGGACGGACTTCATGAGGAGCCGGCGAAGCTAGGTGACCCGCACGCGCCGACGCCACCCCGCATTTGGGTTTGGTTCCCGACCGGGGATAACAGGAAGGGGTGGCAAACGGTGCCGGGTGTAACGGGGCGATAGTTTTGGCGCGCGCTTGGCGCGTGGGCGCGTTTCACCAAGCCATTGAGCTCACGCTTAATCCTACGCGAAACAGAAACCCGGTAAAGGCATGACATGGACCCGACGTGGGCCTGACATCGTTTCCTGTTACACCCCACCTGCGCTACCTGATCTTCCCCGACCGGTTTCTGAGCGAAATGTCAGGACCCGGTTCTTGATGGGCCGACAAAAAGCCCGACTATCCTCGCTGGCTGGTCTCCCGCCATTCTCTTCCGACGCGTCACACGCAGGCGTGGAGGGAGCCCGCCGCTCTAGCCCATGACCGCTTCCCTGCTCAACACCGCCAGCCTGCTCCCCCGTATCGCGATGGTCTCGACTCACGGCTATGTCGCCGCCAGCCCGCCGCTCGGCGCGGCCGACACCGGCGGCCAGGTGGTCTACGTCTTGGAGCTCGCCAAGAAGGTCGCCCAGCTCGGCTACGAGGTGGACATCTGGACGCGCCGTTTCGACGACCAGCCTGAACTGGATTTCGTCAGCGACCGGGTCCGCGTAATCCGCGTGCCGTGCGGCGGACCCGATTTTATCCCGAAGGAATATCTTTACGAATCGCTGGCCGAATGGTGCGTGCAGGCCCTGCGTTTTATAAAGCGGCACGGGCTGGGTTATGAACTTGTTAACAGCCATTATTGGGACGCCGGACTGGCGGGCCAGACCCTCGCGGAGGCGTTTAAGATCCCGCACCTGCACACCCCCCATTCGCTGGGCCTCTGGAAACAGCGACAGATGCAGCATGACTACCCGGAGGACGCCGACAAATTCGAGCTCCAATATAACTTCTCGCGCCGCATCAACGAGGAACGCCGCCTCTACGAAAACTGCGCGTTGGTGATCGCCACGACCCCGCCCCAGCTCGATTTCATCACCCAGGACTACGGCATCGCCGCCGCCAAGGTGCGCATGATCCCGCCCGGCTACGACGACACCCGGTTCTATCCGGTGGGCGAGGCCAGCCGGGCATCGATCCGTCGGAGGCTGGGCTTCAGCGGCAAGGTGGTGCTCGCGCTCGGGCGGCTGGCGCGAAACAAGGGCTACGATCTGCTCATCGAGGCGTTCGCCCTCGTGGCCAGCCGCCAACCCGAAGCGGTGCTGTATCTCGCCGCCGGCGGCGAACAGTCCAATCCGCAGGAGGCCGCGTTGCTGGCCGATCTCCGGGCGCGCGCCACCGCGACCGGTTATGCGGATCGCATCCGTTTCGGCTCCTTTATCTCGGAGCAGGATCTGCCCGACTACTACCGCGCGGCCGACCTCTTCGTGCTGTGCAGCCGCTACGAGCCGTTCGGCATGACGGCGATCGAGGCGATGGCCTCGGGCACCCCGACCATCGTGACCGTGCATGGCGGCCTCTACCGCGCCCTGGCCTTCGGCCGCCACGCGCTCTATGCGGATCCCTTCGACCGGGAGGATCTCGGCATGATGATGGCAAAAGTGTTTCGGCATCCCCGTCTCGCCGCGCGCCTGTCGCGCATGGGGGCGCATAAGGCCCGCAGTCTCTTTACCTGGACCGGCATAGCCCAGCAACTGGTCGCCACGCTGGATCATACTCCTATGCCCGCCGTCACCTTGGAGGACAAGGAATGGGACGAGCCTTGGATCGACGGCGACTGATCCGCCCCGCCGCGCCCGCCATTTCCCGCCGTGGTCCTCCCTGCATTCCCGCCCAATCAATCCATCTGCCATCCATGAACTCACTCGATCCGGAAATCATCACAAAACTCATCCAGAGCGCGGTCATCGTCGCCATCGCCCTGGCGCTCTTCTACGGATTGCGCGGGCGCATCCTGCTGTTTGCCCAGTGGGCGAACCTGCCCCGGCTCGCCTTCGCCCCGGTGCGCATCACCCTGCGCTACGGCATCCTTGCCGTCGCCACCGTGCTCGTGCTGGGGCGCTGGGGTTTTCAGACCGACACGCTTGTCGCCGTGGTCGGCACGGTCCTCGGCCTTGTCGCCATCGGCTTTGTCGCGGTGTGGAGCGTGCTGAGCAATCTGCTCTGCGCCTTCGTGATGGTGTTGTTCAAACCTTTCTCCGTGGGTGACGAAATCGAGCTGACCGGGGGCGACGGCGTAAAAGGCAAGGTCATCGACCTGAGCCTGATTTTCACCACCCTTTCAGTCAGCAAGGACGAGACCATCCTCGTGCCCAACAACCTCTTTTTTCAACGCGTCGTCCGGCGGCACGCCGGCACGGTGACGGTGGGGCTCGATTATCAATTGCGGCAGGAAAGGCCGATGCAGCCCGAGGGCACCTGATCCCGCGCGCCCGGCCGCCTCTCCCTTCGCCCGCTCCTTATCATCGCCGCCATGCAGACGCTGGATTACGGGTGTGGCAGGGGCCGCTCCTCCGGCGTGGCACGGGCGTCACGCCCGTGAGCGAATGGGCATCCTGCCTTTTCGCCGCCGATCCCATGGGCGGGACGTCCATGCCACTTTCGATCCGCTGACATCACCTCCGTTCACACTTTTCGACTGCGCCGTGATTTTTTCTCCATCGCCATGACCCGTCCCTCCACACCCTCCATCTCCCTTTTCGCCGTCGATCTCGACGGCACCTTGCTCGGCAACCCCGAATCGACGCACCGTTTCAAACAAACCTGGGAAGCGCTGCCGATAAAAGGCCGGCCCGTCCTGGTCTATAATTCAGGTCGCAGCGTGGCCGGCATGCGCACGCTCATCGCCACGAATAAGCTGCCGGCGGCCGACCACCTCATCGGCGGCGTGGGCACGGAGCTTTATGATCTGCGCGCCGAACGCGCGCCGCCGGAGTTTTCGGCGCAGTTCGGCGAGGGCTGGGATCTCGCCTTGATCGAGCGGATCGTCGGCGAGACCGGGGGCATCGAGCGGCAGCCGCCGGAGTTTTTGCATCCTTACAAGTCGAGCTGGTTCTGGCCTCGCGCCGACGCCGCGCAGCTAACCGCTTTTCGCCAGCGCCTGGCCGCCGCTGGCCTGAAGGTGATCGTGGTCTATTCCAGCCTGCGCCATCTCGACGTGTTGCCCGCCGAGGCCGACAAGGGCAACGCGCTCGCCTGGCTCTGTCGCCGCCTGGAGATCCCGCTCCAGGAGGTGCTGGTGGCCGGCGACACCGGTAACGACAGCGGCATGTTTCTCCTGCCCGGGGTCTCCGGCATCGTGGTGGAGAACGCCCAGCCCGAGCTGTTCGAGGCCGTGGTAAAACTTCCCGTCTATGTCGCCCGCTCGGTGATGGCCGACGGCGTGCTCGAGGGCCTGCAACATTTCGGCGTGATCCCCGCCGTCCCGTCCCCGCGCGGCCTGCCGCTTGCGGCGCGCGAATCCACCGACTGGCAGGTCGCTCTCTTTCGCCAGGAAGCGCTGGGCGCGCTCAGCGCCGAGGATCGTGCGTTCCTCGCCACCGGCTACGCCCAGGCCCTGGTAGCCTTGCGCAAAAACATCACGCCACTTGGCTTTTCGGCCTGTTCGCTCGCCGACAACACCGTCACCGGCACCGATGCGAACTATCGCAGCGTGTGGGCGCGCGACGGGTGTTTCACCGTCGTGCAGACCGCCGAGATGAACGATCCCGACATCCGCGCGGCGCAGCGCCAGACCCTCTGCACCTTGCTCGACGCGGTCAGCGTGAACGGTCAGGTGCCGGCCAACGTGCGCATCGACGACCGCACGCCCGACTACTCCGGCGTCGGCGGCATCTGCTCCATCGACAGCGGCCTCTGGCTCATCATCGCGGTCTACCACTACGTCACCCAATCGGGTGACGCCGCCTTGCTGGAAGAACACGCCCCGCGCCTGCAGCGCGTTATGGACTGGCTCACCGCGCACGACAGCAACAACGACGGCCTGCTCGAAATCCCCGAGGCCGGCGACTGGACGGACCTCTTCGGACGCAGCTACCACGTGCTCTACGACGAGATCCTCTGGTATCGGGCCAATGTCTGCTTCGGGCGTCTGCTCGAATACCGGCGGGACTTCGCGCGCGCCGCCGACTACCTCCGCTGGTCGCAACAGATCGCCGGAAAAATCAAGGCCTCCTTCTGGCCGACCACCCAGCCGGAGGCCGGAGCGGTCAACACCTTCGCCACCAGCCAGGCCGCGCTCGGGGACGCGCAATATCTTGTGGCCGAGATCACCCCCTTCAACTTCAACTGGCGTTGCGACGTGCTGGGCAACGTCCTCGCCTTTCTCACCAACGTCATCGACGCCGACCGCGCCCGCACCGCCTTCCGTTTCATGTGGGGCGTCGGCGTGAACCACCCCTGGCCGGTGGCCAACCTCTACCCCGTGGTGCAAGCCGGCGACCCCGACTGGCGGCCCTACTACACGGTCAATCTGCTCAACCTGCCGCACCATTACCACAACGGCGGCATCTGGCCTTTCATCGGAGGCCTTTGGGTGCGTTTTATCCATCGTCTGGGCCTCCACGACCTCGCCTGCCACGAACTCGTGAAACTCGCCCGGCTAAACCAACTCGGTCGCGAACAGGCCTGGGAATTCAACGAATGGGTCCACGGCACGACCGGCCGCCCCATGGGCAAGGCCTTCCAGGCCTGGTCCGCCGCCTCCTTCCTCCGCGCCTGCCAGGAACTCCACCTCGGGGACGAAACCCGCTCCGGCGATGAATAATCCCGATCCCGCCGCACCGGTCGTCGCCTGTTTTGGCGAGATCCTCTGGGACTGTCTTCCCCGGGGCATTTTTCTCGGCGGCGCGCCCATGAACGTGGCCTACCATCTCGCCCGGCTCGGCCTCGCGCCCCGGATGATCAGCGCGGTGGGCAGGGATTTTCTCGGCGAGGAGGCGCTTCGTCGTCTGGCCGCCTGGGACTTCGATCTCTCGTTCATCGCCCGGCGCGGAGACCCGACCGGCACCGTGCGCGCGACCCTCGATGGCGACGGCGCGGCGCGCTACACTTTCGATGAGGCTCCCGCCTGGGACCACATCCCGGTCTCGCTCCCCTTGCTGCACCGCACGCCACCGCCGGCCGCCCTGGTTTTCGGCACCCTGGCGCTACGCGGATCCGACAACCGCGAAACGCTGGAAACACTGCTGGTCGCCTGGCCCGATGCGCCGCGGATCGTGGACCTGAACCTGCGCCCGCCCTTCGACGGGGCGGAGGCCGTGGACCTGGCGCTGGCCCGCGCCTCCTTGCTCAAGCTCAACGAAGCCGAACTCGCCACCCTGCTGGGCGCGGGACACGAGACCACGGATGAAATCGCCGGGGCCACCCGCCGGCTCGCGGAGCTTCACCGAATCAGACGTATCTGCGTGACTGCCGGGCCGCGGGGCGCCGGCCTGCTCTGGGATGGTGCCTGGCACTGGGCGGATGCGCGCCCGGTCATTGTGCAAGACACCGTGGGCGCGGGCGACGCCTTCCTCGCGGCCTTGCTGGCGGGTTTGTTTTTCCGCCGGCAGACGCCGCCGCATGCCTTGGCCCAGGCGTGCCGGCTGGGTGAATTCGTCGCCTCGCGGGACGGTGCGATGCCTTTCTACACCTGCGACGGCGACGCCGTCGTTCCTCAGCCGACGACCCGGCCAGACGATGATCGTCCCCAAGTTTTGAAAGCCGGAGCGACGAACGGCGGTGGCGGGCAGTCACGGATCCTGATGCCCGATGGACGGCGCGTGAAGGCGGGTGAAGCCACGCTTCCCAAAGATGCTTGAACCCGAAATCCGGAGCGGGAGCCGATGAGATGGCGCAAGAAGCTGGATCAGATGGTCGTTCGTGAATCCCGAGGTGCACTGAATAGTGCACTGAGCGGGTGAACAAACGAGCAGATGACCAGCAGATTGCGCCAGATCGCGGCGATCCACTTCGGAT
>JBBRHC010000159.1:0-8379 GCA_038223295.1 Opitutales bacterium | reverse complement strand
TCCGCCGGGCGGGCCAAACCGCGAGTCGGGCGGGCCGGCCGCCGGGCGGGCGCGGGGGGGGCAACACGCGGCTATTTCAGCGGGGCGTAAGTGGCAGGCGCGTAGCGCGTGCGGCGCCCATGGGAGCGGGGGCGAAGGGGCAGGATGCCCCTTCGCTCACGGGCGGGACGCCCGTGCCACGTCGGAGGAACCGCCCTGACGGCGCTTTCTGTTACACGCCGGGCGAGGGGTGGCGGCGGGCTTACTTTTTGTTGGGCGTGACGTTTTTTAGCTTCTTGCCGGTGCGGGGGGCGACGGGGGCAGGGGTGACGGCGACGGGATCGTCCTTGGAGTATTTGTTGACCAGGAGCTGCTGGAGGATGGTGAAGAGGCCGTTGACGGTGGAGTAGAGCGCGAGGGCGGCGGCGAAGTTGTAGCAGATGAGGGTGAAGATCCACGGCATCAGCTTCATGATCATGACCTGGGGGCCCTCCATGGTGGTGGGCTGCGGGGTCAGGCGCATCTGGTAGATCATGGTGGCACCCATGAGCAGGGGCATGATGTTGAGCGGGAAACCGAGGCCGGGAATGCGCCAGACGGTGTCGGGGGCGGAGAGATCGTGCGCCCAGAGGAAATCCTGGAAACGCAGCTCGGCAGTGCCTTGAAGCATGGCGAAGAAGCCGATGAAAAGCGGGATGGTGATCAGGATGGGGATGCAGCCGCCGGCGGGGTTGACCTTGTGCTCCTTGAAGAGGGCGAGGGTGGCCTCGTTGAGCTTCTTGGGGTTGTCTTTGTATTTCTCGCGGACGGCCTTCATGGGCTCGGAGAGCTTGGCCATGCGTTTGGCGGACTTCGAGGCGGCGAGGGTGAAGGGCACGCTGATGAACTTCAGCAGGATGGTCATCAGGATGATGGCGACGCCCCAGTTGCCGGACCAGGAGTGGGTCCAGACCATGAGGTTGTTGAGGGCGGGAGCGACGTAGCCGGAGAGGAAGATGCGGTTGAAAAAGTAGCGGTCGAACTGCATCACCTTATCCTCGCGGTGTTGGAAGACGTCGGAGTTGGCGAGGCGGGTGTACTCTTTGGGGCCGACGTAGAGGTGGCCGGCGTGGGTGTGGGCGGAGCCGGGGGCGAGGGACGGCAGATCGAAGCGGGCGGCGGCGGTGAGGCCGGTGTCGGTGCGGGTGGAGCCGGATAGCGGGGGCAGCTCGACGCGGCGGATGGCGACGGACTGGCCGGCGCTCTCGGGGGTGTAGACGCTGGCAAAGAACTGGTTTTTCACCGCCGCCCAGACGATGGGGCGGGTATGCTCGATCAGGGCCTTCGCAACGGGGGAGCCGAGGCCGACGCGGGAGAGCATGCTCGGGTCGAAGGCGGCGCGGTCGGTGACTTCGGCATCGGAGCCGTCGTAGGTGGCGACGTTGAGGTAGAGGCCGGTGTCGTTGGCGCCGACCAGTGCGGTGGTGCCGAGATCGAGGACGAGGCGGGGGAGCGGGACGGTGGCCTCGGTGAGGTTGCGTACCGTGGTCTCGTGGCGGATGCGGTAGGGATCGGTCTTGGGGTCGGCGGGGTCGGCGAGGGTGTAGCGGCGGGTGACCTCGAGGCGGTTCTCGAAGATGGCGCGATAAACGACTTCGCGGGCGTTGGAGGAGACGAGGTCGAAGCGGGTGTTGGCACCGAGGCCGGAGAGTTCGCCGATGGCAAGGATCGGGGAGGCGTGGCGTTGGTTGAAGATGAAGGGATCGGCGCTGTCCTGGGTGGCGGGGTATTTCTGGAACGCGACGTCCTGGATGGCGCCGCCGAAATCGGTGAAGCGGACGGTGACGAACTCGTTGGCCAGCGACGTGGTGTTGGCGTCCGCGCGGTTCTCGGCGAGGGCGGCGAGGGTTGTGGTCGGGGCGGCGGAGGGGGCGGAGAGGGTGGTGGCGGGCGCGGTGGAGCCGGGGGCGGCGCCAGTCGACGGGGCGGTGATGGCGGGGGCGGGGGGCGGGGGCGGGGGCGGCGGGGAGAGCTTGGCCGTGATGAACGGGGTCGCGAGGGCGGCGAGGATGAAAATGATGCCGAGAGTCAGGTTCTTCTTATCCATTTGAGAAAGGGGGCGGAGGGCGGGTCAGGCGGAAAACGAGGGAGCGGACGAGGGGCGGGCGCGGGGTGGCACGGGGTCGGGGCCGTGGGCGCCCCAGGGGTGGCAGCGCAGGACGCGGCGGGCGGCGAGGGTGGCTCCGCGGAGCGGGCCGTGGAGGGCGAGGGCCTCGAGCGCGTAGTGCGAGCAGGACGGGGTGAAACGGCAACCGGCGCCGGGGCCGCCGCGGGCGGGGCCGGGGGCCGAGACGGCCAGCTGGGAGCCGCGCACGCAGGCGCTGAGCGCGCGCGTGGCGAGGTCGGTCGCGGGGGCGGCGGCGGAGGTGGGCGTGGGGGTGGACTGGAGGTCAGGCGGCACGAGGCGGGAAGAGTTTCCGGCAAAGAGTCGAAAATCTCTCCTGCAAGGCGGCGTGTTCAAGCCCATTGAGCGAGCGACGGGCGACGAAGATGAGATCGAGGCCGGGCGGGAAGGCGGCCTGGTGGGCGCGAAACCCCTCGCGGAGGCGGCGTTTGGCGCGGGCGCGAGAGCCGGCGAGGGCGGCGGCGCGGGTGGCGGGGGCGGCGGGGAGACGGGTGGCGGGGCGGCGGCGCGTGGAGAGTCTGGCGGGACGTGGGCCGCGTGGTCGGCTGGCGGGGTAGGCGTGACTGACGTGGCTGGGGCCGGGGCGCGGGGAGGGCGGCGCGGGGCGTAGAAAAAGGTGAAAGGGCCGGCGTCGTAGCGGCGGCCGACGGCGCGCACGTGCTCGAAATCCCCTTGGCGGCGCAGGTGCTGCTCGGGACGGAAACGCATGGGCGGCGGTGAGGGAGGCGCGGCGGGCAGAAACGCGAAACCCCGAGCGTAGCCCGGGGTGGCACGAAACGCAGTCGAGGTCGGCGACCTCGGCTACAGGGAAACGGCGTCTGAAAACTCAGACGACGGTGAGGCGCTTGCGGCCTTTGGCGCGGCGCGCGGCCAAGACTTTGCGGCCACCGCGGGTGGCTTTACGGGCGCGAAAACCGATTTTACGGGCGCGCTTCTTTCTGTGCGGGCGGAAGGTGGGATCCATGGCGAGTTAAGGGATTAAAGGTTGACGGGAGTGCGGGACGGCGCGGGCTCTGTCAACAGCGGTTTAGCGATTGCCCGGACTTTGAGGAACGCGCCAAGGTGCGCCATGGTTTTCCAAGAGACGATCACGCTGCCGGCGCGGGGCGCGGGGACACACGAGTTTACCGAGGCGGTGGCGGCGGTGGTGAAGCGCAGTCGGGTGCGGACGGGGGTGGCGCAGGTGTTTTGCCAGCACACGAGTGCATCGCTCGTCATCATGGAAAACGCGGACCCGGGCGCGCGGCGCGATCTGGAGGCTTGGCTGGATCGGCTGGTGCCGGCCGGTGACGAGCGTTTCGAGCATACGCAAGAAGGGCCGGACGACATGCCGAGCCACATCAAGATGGCGCTGACGCGCACGAGCGAAGCGATCCCGGTGGGTGAGGGCGGGCGGCTCTTGCTCGGCACCTGGCAGGGCATTTTTTTGTGGGAGCATCGCGACGCGCCGCAGGCGCGGCGGGTGGTGGTGACGGTGCTCGGGGAGTGAGGGCGGGCGCGGGCTCGGGTGGCGAGGGTGACGGCTGTGGGTAAGCGAGGGCGAGATCGGGAGGGGTGAATTGGGCGGCTAGCGCCAGCGGGCGAGAAGTTCGCGGGCGGCCTCGGGCCAGGCGGGGTGGCGGAAGCGGAAGCCGGAGGACGCGAGGCGGGCGGGAATCACGCGGCGGCTTTTGAGGAGGAGTTCGGTCCCGGTGCGGTGAAAAAACGCACCCAGTTCCAGCAGCCAGACGGGAGCGGGGATGGCGGGGCGGCCGCTCCCCAGGGCGGCGTGGATCGCGGCGATGAAATCGCGGTTGGGCAGGGGCTCGGGGGCGGCGAGGTTGACCACGCCTTCGAGCTCGTCGTGGGCGAGCAGGAAGGTGATCGCGGCGATGAAATCGTATTCGTGGATCCACGACACGAACTGGTCGCCATCGCCCTGCCGGCCCATGCCGAGGCGGGCGAGGGTGGCGAAGGCGCTGAAAACGCCGCCGCGATCCGGGCTCATGACCATGGCCGAGCGCAGGGCCACGCGGCGGGTGCGCGGGGTGGGGGCGGCGAAAAGAGCGGCCTCCCAGGCGAGACCGAGGTCCACGCTGCGTTTCCAGAGGGCAGGCACGCCGGGCTCGGCGCCGCCGATCTCGCCGCTGCGTTCGTCGCGGGGCGAATCGTCGGGCCGGGCGTGGGCGTAGATCGTGGCGGTCGATGAATTCAGCCAGACGCGCGGCGGGTTTTTGGCGGCGGCGATGGCCTCGCCGACCACACGGGTCGAGTCGGTGCGCGAGTGCGACATGCGCGCGAGGTTGGCCTCGGTGTGGCGGCAATCGACGCTGCGACCGGCGAGGTTGACGACGGCGTCGGACTGATCGAATTCGGCGGCCCAGGGGCCAAGGGTGCGGGCGTCCCAGGCGACGGCGCGGGCGGCGCCGGCGAGGCCGTGGCGGGTGAGGTCGGCGTTGGCGCGCCGCGGATCGCGGGTGAGAATCACGCAGGTGTGGCCGGCGCGGGTGAAGGCGCGGGTGAGCAGGTGGCCGAGCTGGCCGGTGCCGCCGGGGAGGATGATTTTCATGAGGAGAAACCGCCGAGCGAACGCGACGGAAGGTGATGGAGGAGGCGACCCCGGGATTTAGAGGTGCGGGATGAGGGGCGGGCGTGGGGCGAGCGGGCGCTCGGGGGTGGCGGGCGCGTTGCCCTTGCCGCGCATCTTTTGGAAGTTGAACATGTTGAAGAAGTGCATGGCGCCGAGGACGAGCAGGGCGACGCTGGTCAGCAGATACACGAGATAACAGGTGACGGTGATGTTCATGGCGTTCGTCTGGTTTGTTATTTCAGTAAAAACAGAAATTATGGGGCGAAAAAAGAGGGCGAAAGGATTATTCGGCGAGCTTGAAGATCGAGTCGCCGAGTTTGGCGAGGCGGCGGAGGTTTTTGGGGGCGAGTTTCGCGGCGCGTTCGCCCCAGGCGTCGGTGAGCTCAATGAACTCGAGCATGGCTTCGAGGCGGTCGTCGAGTTCAGGGAGCTGGATGGACTCGGAGGCCTTGGCCTCGGCGACGCATTCGCGGAGGACGGCGAGAGTGGGGTCGAGTTCGCGGCGTTTGCGTTCGCGGAGGATGACGCGGAACAGCTCCCATACGTCGGTGGAGGTCTCGAAGTGGTCGCGCCGGTCGCCGAGGGTCTGGGTGGCGCGCACGAGGCCCCAGGTTTGGAGCTCCTTGAGGCCGACGCTGACGTTGGAGCGGGCGATGGTGAGGGTCTCGACGATCTCGTCGGCCGGGAGGGGTTTGGGCGAGAGGTAGAGGAGGGCGTGGATCTGCGCGACCGAGCGGTTGATGCCCCAGCGCGCGCCCATCTCGCCCCAGTGGACGATGAATTTTTGGGCCGTGGCGGGAAGGATCATTGTTTCTGTAGTTTCTGAAATATCGAGCGGTGGTCAAGATTGAAGTTAATTTCCCTCGGTTGGGTTTGGCAGGTCTGGCGGGGATCTATTGATCGGGGCGGTGCTTCCCGCGCCGATATCCGTCACCCCCTGCCAAGCGCGGCGCTTTGCGCTGCGGGCGCTGGGGCTGGTCGAGCCGCATGCGACGGTGGGGGCGGCGCTGGCGCATCATGGCTATGTGCAGATCGACTCGATCAATGTCTGCGGGCGCACGCATGATTTGATTTTGCGGACGCGGGTGGCGGGGTATCGCGAGGGGGACTTGATGCGGTTTTTGC
This sequence comes from Opitutales bacterium, assembly GCA_038223295.1. Taxonomy (GTDB): domain Bacteria; phylum Verrucomicrobiota; class Verrucomicrobiia; order Opitutales; family Opitutaceae; genus IMCC26134_A. Next base: position 2,542 of record JBBRHC010000159.1, on the reverse strand, counting down.
ACGGTGAGGGCGCGGGGGAGGCGGGCGTCGGTGGCGACAGGCGCGGGCCCTTGGCGCCGGAGGATCGGACGGCGTTTGAGCAACATCTGCCGTCGAGCGGCGTCCTGTTGGCGTTGGAGGCGGACGCGTGGCCGCAGTTGCGGCGGGCGATGCGGGAGCGCTCGCGCCGGGTGGGCGCGTGGTCGGGAAAACTGACCGCGCGCGAGGCGGACCTGGCGAAACGCATCCTCGATGTGCTGGGCGAGCGCGGGCCGCTGGGGTCGGATGTGGTGGACGATCCGCGGCCGGGGCGGCGGGCGTGGGGCGCGGCGAGGCTGGTGAAGGCGACCTTGCAGAAGCTGTTTTTTCACGGGCGGGTGCTCATCGCGCGACGCGACGCGGCGGGGCGGCGATTGTATGATCTGCCGGAGCGGGTGTTGCCGGCGGCGGTGTTGGCCGGGGCGGAGGCCAAGCCAGAGGAAACGGCGCGGTGGGAAGCGCTTTTGAAACTGCGGCAGCGGCGGTTAACCGCGCTGAAGCGGGCGGAGCTGGCGGCGGTGGCGGACCGGGTGCAGCCGGTGCGGATCGTGGGCGCGGGAACGGACGCGGCGCGGGGGGTGTATTGTTTGCGCGAAGATGTGGCGGCGCTGGCGCTGGCGGTGGCGGCGGACGAATCGGGCGAGACGAGCGAGGCGGATGATGGGGATGCAAAGGGCGGCGGGCCGGTGGCGATCACGCGGGCGCGGCTGCTGGCCCCGCTCGATCCGCTGATCCACGACCGGTCGCTGGCGCGGGTGTTGTGGGATTTTGAATACACGTGGGAGGTTTACACGCCGCCGGCGAAGCGGCGGCGGGGCTACTACGCGTTGCCCTTGCTGGCGGGCGCGGAGATGGTGGGGCACGTGGACCCGAAGTCGGATCGGGGCGGCGGGCGGCTGACGGTGGCCTATTGCGAGGTGCGTGGCGGGCATGAGCGGGACGCACAAGAGGCGACGGCGGAGTTGGCGGGGTTTCTCGGGCTGCGGGCGGGGTAGCCGGCCTCGGACGCGGCCGGGCCTCCGATCAAGGAGACAACGGCTCCGGCTTCACCAGTTCGCCGTTTAAAAAAACCTGGTCACGCGACTGGCGGCCTTCCTCGGTCCACAGCTGAAGGTTTCCGTGTAGCCGGCCGTTTTTGTAGTGGGTCGAGGCACGGGCGGTCCCGTTTTCGAAAAAATCGTTCCAGTCCCCCTCCAGCCGGCCATCGCGGTAGTGGGCGCGGCGGTAAACGGGGCCGGTGATAGGATTCGTAGGCCCATTCGCCGGCTCCGTCGTGGGTGAGTTTTTCCATCGGCTCCCCGCTGTCGTAGGCGCGCAAATACACCCCGGCCGGCACGGTGCCGGAGACAATACTAGCCTCGGGCTGTTCCCAGCGGAGAAAACGAGCGACCTCGCGGCACTCCTGGAAAAACAGGCGAAATTCGCGACCCGCGAGACTCGTTTCGGTCCAGGTCGCGCCGCTGGTGGCGGGCGGGCGGGCGGCGGCGGTGTTGAAATACTGGGAGGACACGCGGCGCACCCGGCGTTCCGCATCGGCGGGGTCGATCTCGAAGATGAAATGATCGTAGTAGTAACAGTCGTATTCGTAGTCATCACGCTTGTCGTCACCACGCGTGGCGTTGCGCAGCCGGGCGGTCAGTTCGCAGTCGGGCTGGCCGTGTTTCCGGATGATATCGGCAAGGGGCGGCGAGACATGGCAGGGTGGGTAACTGATTTCCACGGTGATGTATAACCCACCTTTTATAAAATTGGTCCGGCGTCGGGTGAAGAGAAAATTGTCCATCTGGCTGGTGGCGTCCTCGGGCTGATACAGTCCGGGATCGAGCAGGATGCGCGCGCCGCGGCTGTCGAAATAGGCGGCCCGGGCGGCGACGGGGGCCGTCTCGATGTGCAGCGCCGTTTCCACCGTCGCCCGGTCCCACGGGGATACACCCTGGCAGGCGGACATGAAGCGAAGCGTTAGCTTCAGAACAGCTGGTTCGGGGGTGTGGGTCTTGTGTCTAAACCAAAGCAGGTATTCGCGGCCGGGTTCGAAATAATCCGCGTCCAGGGTTTGAAGCGTCACGGGGGTGTCTGCCGTGCCGTCAAAGCCAAGGGAGGCGCGGTCGCCGTTGAGCCAATTTTTGAACCCGGGTTTCGGTTCGCCCGAGACAGGTAGAATATACCAGTGGCGCCATGTGCGCGGGGTGCTGAAAGCCCAGACGAGATCGAACCCGGATTAGTCCGGCGCGCGAAAACGGACCGCGTCGAAGCCGTGGCCGGTGTCGAAAACCTCCGGGGTCCGGTTGAGCGTGACCGTCGTGATGATCGCCGCTTCGCCTTCAGGCGTGACGTGTACAAGGGGAAACTCGTTTGCCCGCGCCTGCAGCCGCAAGGGGAGCGAGCGCCGGAAGCGTCCCGGTGGCCGTTAAAAGATAATTGGGCGGGAGGTGGTTCCGCCGCCAGAAAGGCGGTGGGAAATTCGAAAACCCAAGAACCACCACCCATGAAGAAGAACAACCTGAATAACGCGTCGGCGCAAGCC
>JBBRHC010000158.1:0-8390 GCA_038223295.1 Opitutales bacterium | reverse complement strand
GCCCCCGCCGCCCCGCCCGCTCCCACCCGTATCGTGGTCCAGCTCGACTGGGTCCCCGAGCCCGAGCATGGCGGATTTTTCCAAGCCCAGGCACGCGGCTTGTTCACCGCCGCCGGCCTCGACGTCGTGCTCCTCCCCGGCGGCGCCAACACCTTCGGACCGCAAAAAGTCGCCACCGGCCAGGCCGACCTCGGTCAGGCCGACAGCACCACCACCCTCCTCGCCATCGCCCAGGGATTGCCCCTGCTGCACGTCGGCGCGGTTTTCCAGAACGACCCCTCCGTGCTCATGCTGCACGCCGACAACCCCGTCGCCCGCTTCGAGGATCTCGCCGGCAAGACGCTCATGGCCCGCCCCGAGTGGGTCTTCCTCCCGTATTTGAAAAAGAAATACGGCGTGTCGGTTAACATCATCCCGCAGAACTTCGCGGTCGCCAACTTCATCGCCGACCCCGATTTCATCCAGCAGGGATTCTACGTCGCCGAGCCCTTCCACATCATTCGCGGCGGCGCCCGGCCCCCGAAGTTTCTCTACGTCTGGGACGCCGGCTTCGACGCCTGCACCGCCCTCTACGCCAACCAGCCCTGGGCCCGCGCCCACGCCCCCCGGCTCCGCGCCTTCCTCGCCGCCTACGCCGCCGGCTGGCGCGAATACCTCACCGGCGACCCCGCCCCCGGCCAGTCCGCCCTAAAACTCGCCAACCCCAACAACACCGACGACTTCCTCGCCTGGTCGCGTCAAAAAATCATCGACGAACGCCTCGTCACCGGTCGCGACGCCCCCGCCGGCGACACCGCCCGCATCGCCCGCATCGAGCCCGCCCGCTTCGCCACCCAGATCGCCACGCTGGAGGAGCTTCAGCTCGTCCCCCCGGCAAACTCACGCCCGACACCGTCATGACGACGGATTTCCTCCCCTGAGCGTTCGCGCCCGCCCCGCCCGCGGCTTCCCTCCGTCCATGCTGCTCCGCCGCGCCCGCGTCCCCCTCGCCTGCCTCCCTTCCGGCTTCACCGCCCTCGATCCCCACGAGCCCTGGGCCGAGGTCGACATCTCCCTCGACGCCTCTCGCATCCTGCAAGTCACGCCCGCCTCGACCGCCCCGACCGCCTCCACCCCTCCGGCGTTTCTTCCTTCGTCCTCCGACCTTGGTCATTCCGCCGCACTCGGCGGGGTCCACGACCTCGCCGGCTCCGTCGTCCTCCCCGGCCTGCTCGACTGCCACACCCACCTCGACAAGACCCACACCTGGCACCGCGCGCCCAATCCCACCGGTGAGTTCTGGGACGCCATCACCGCCCTCCATGCCGACAGCGCCCGCTGGACCGAGGCCGACGTCTACCGCCGCGCCGCCTTCGCCCTCGAAACCGCCTGGGCCCACGGCACCGTCGCCCTCCGCACCCACCTCGACTCCGGCGGCGCGGTGGGCCCCGCCGCCTTTGCCGCCATCAACCGCCTCCGCGCCGAATGGGCCGGCCGCATCACCCTGCAAACCGTCAGCCTGTGCAACCTCCAGGCCTTCGCCGGCGCCGAGGGCGCGCGCATCGTGGCGCTCACCGCCCAGAGCGGCGCCACCGCCCTCGGCGGCTTCCCCCAGCCCAACCCCGATCTGCCCCGCCAACTCGACTCCCTCCTCGCCGCCGCCCGCGAGCTCGGCCTCGGCATCGATCTGCATGTGGACGAGAGCGGCCTCCCCCACGCCGAGTGCCTGCGCGCCACCGCCGAGGCCGTCCTGCGCAACCAGTTCCCCCACCCCGTCGCCTGCGGCCACAACTGCTCCCTCGCCGTGCAGGATCCCGCGCGCGCCGCCTCCACCCTCGATCTCGTCCGCGAGGCCGGCATCCGCCTGATTTCGCTTCCGCTCTGCAACCTCTACCTCCAGGGCCGCGACCGCTCGCCCGCCCCCGACGGTTCGCCCGCCGGCGCGCGCGGCGCTCCCCGCACCCCCCGCTGGCGCGGCCTCGCCCTGCTCCACGAAGCCCTTGATCGCGGCATCCCCGTGGCCTGCGCGAGCGACAACGTCCGCGACGCCTTCTTCGCCTGGGGCGACTACGACCTGCTGGAGGTCCTCCAACAATCCGTCCGTATCGGCCATTTGGATACTCGCCTCGCCGCCGCCCCCTCCGTCGTCACCACCGCCCCCGCCGCGGTGATGGGCCTCCCCGACCACGGCCGCATCGCCCCCGGCGCGTGCTCCAGCCTGGTCGTCACCGCCGCCACCACCCTAAACGAACTCCTCGCCCGCCCCGCCGCCCCCCGCCGCCTCGTCCGCGCCGGCGCCCTCGTCACCGCCCTTCCGCCCTCCTACGCCGGACTCCATTCCTGATACCGACGTCGGGCTGGGATAATTGACCGCAGGCTGGCCCGCCTTCCCATCTGGCCCGCCCGCTGCTGACACTTCACCGCCATGATCGCCACCCGCCACGCCAAGATCGCGCTCCTCGCCGCCTGCGGCTTTTTTTTCCTCATCGTCGTCCTCAACAACGCCGTCTTCGACTACCCGTCCAACTACGGCTTCGTGCAACACGTGCTGAGCATGGACACCCTCTTCTCCGGCGAGGCCCAGCGCTGGCGCGCCTTCCCCGACCCCACCCCCGCCGACAACACCTACTGGTTCCACCACGCCTTCTACTGGAGCATCATCGTCTGGGAGGCCGCCGCCGGCGCCCTCTGCGCCCTGGGCGCATGGCAACTTTGGAAAAACGTCCGCGCCCCCGCCGCCGCCTTCCATGCCGCCAAATCCTTGGCCGTCTACGGCCTCGCCCTCACTTTGCTCCAGTGGTTCACCGCCTTCATCACCGTCGGCGCGGAATGGTTCCTCATGTGGCAAAGCTCCACCTGGAACGGCCAGGAGGCCGCCGGCCGCATGTTCATGATCTTCGGTATCATCTTGATCTTCGTAACGCTGAAGGACGACGAGATCACCGCGTAGCCCGTGGTCGTCCCGCGCACGGAACTCGCCGTCCGCCCGGTTCGCCTCCGGGCTGCGTGACCGCCCATGTTCACCCGGCTCACACGCGCCATACTGCCCGCCGACCCCGCCCTCGCGCCATTCGCCCCCGGCCTGCGTTTTGCGTTCTTCAACGCCCTCACCTGGCAGATCGCCACCGGCACGCCGCTCGTGCTCCTCGCGGAACAGCTCGGCGCTTCGCCCGCCCAGGCGGGCCTCGCCTACAGCTTCATTTTCCTGCTCACGCCGGTCCAGATCCTCTCCACCGTCCTGCTGCCTCGCTTCGGTTTCAAACGGCTCACCCTCGGAGGCTGGGGCCTGCGCAGTTTCATGCTGCTGGTGCCGCTCGCGCTCGCCGGCCTCGCGCCCTTCCTGGGCGTGCGCCCCTGGATGGTGCCGGCGCTGATCGCGAGCTGCTTCGGTTTCTGCCTCCTGCGCGCCATGGGCATGGCCGCGAGCCTGCCCTGGTTTTTCGCCATCCTGCCGCGCGAGGCGCGCGGTCGCTACTTCGCCGGCGACCAGATGATCGGCGGCCTGTCGTGCATGGCCACCTTGATCACCTGCGCGCTGCTCTTCGCGGTGCTGCCTCCCTTCCCGGCCCTGTTTATCCAGTATCTCATCTCCGTGCTGGGCTCCGCCCTGAGTTACCAGGCCCTGCGCGCGCTACCCGATGGCCCGCTCCCGCCTCGTCTTGGCATCCGCGGCATAGCCGAAGGCATGCGCGCGCTCGCCTTCCGCGCCTCGCCTTTTCGCGGCTACCTGCTCGTCACCATCGGCTGCTACGCCGTCACCACGCCCATCGCCCCGTTCGCCGCCTACCACCTCAAGGCCGTCACCGGTTTGCCGCCGGGACTGATCATGGTCTTCGAGCTGCTGCGCTACAGCGGCTCCGCGCTCTGCGCCTGGGTGCTGCGCCACCGCATCGACACCACCGGGGCACGACCCTACCTCATCCTGTCGCTCACCCTTTATCTCGGCCTGGCGGTCTATTGGCTGCTTTTCCTCGCCCACGGGTTCGGCGGACGCCCTGGTTTGGTCGCGTCGTATCTCGTGATGGGATTCGCCGGCACCTGCTGGATGATAGGCAACCTCGGTTACCTCCCGAAACTCATGACCGAGGATCAACGCACGCTCGGGCTCACCTTGCACGGCGCGCTCGCCTCGCTGGCCGGCGGCCTCGCCATCACCGCCTGGGGCGTGGCCCTGCGCCCGGCCGCCGGAGGCGCCGGCATGGATCTCCACGCCTTCCAGCTCCTCTTCGTCGTCGCCCTGGTCGTCTGCCTCCTCCTCATCTCACGCCTCCTGCGCCTGCCCGAGCCCGACGCCCCCGGCATAGAGCCTCTCCTGCCCGGCGCGCTCCTCCTTCGCCCCCACCGCGCCGTCTCCTACCTGATCAACCTCGTGGACCCGCGCCGCTGAACCCGCCCCGCCCGTTGTCTCACCCGTCCTTCCGGTAGCTCTCGTGCCATTTGTGCAGCGACCACCAGCTCAGACCGAGCACCACCCCGACGAAGACAAACCCCAGCGCGCAGCTCACAAACGCGGTCGCGAACAGCGCGCTCATCTGGAACTGCGAGCTATACACGATGGTGAGAAACCCCAACCCGCCCTGCCCGCCCGCCGCGCTGCCCGCATACAGGTCGCCCACGATGGCTCCGATGGGCGCGAGCGTGGCCGCGATACGCAGCCCGGTGAAAAAATAGGGCAACGCCGCCGGCACCCGCAGCCACAGGATTTCCTGGCGTTTGCTCGCGTTGCACATGCGAAAAAAGTCCACGAGGTTCGCGTCGGTCGAGACCAGCCCCTGCGTCGTGTTCACCACCATCGGGAAAAAACAGATCAGGAACGTGATGATCACCACGCTCTTCATGCCCGCCCCCACCCACAGGATCAGGATCGGCGCCAGGATGATGATCGGCGTCATCTGCAACACCATTAAGTGCGGGTAAAACGCGGTGCGGATGCGCGGCGAGAGCGAGAGAAACAGCGCCAGCAAAAAGCTCAGCCCGACCGCGCACCCGAAGCCATACAGCGCGCCCTGCCCGGTGTTCAGCGCCGCCGCCCACAGCGCGGGCCCCTTCTCGGAAAACGCCGCCAGAATCTGGTGCGGCGCAGGGAGCAGAAACAGCCGCTCCTCCCCCATCAACCCGCGCGCCAGATACCACATCCCGATAAGCGCGGCGGTGGATAGCGCGGGCAAAAACACGTCGATTTTGGATTTTTCTTTCATGGGCGGGGCGCGTGCTCAGGCCGCGGTTTTCAAGCGTTCCACCGAGCGCAGCAGGCGCGATACCTCCGCGACCAGCCGTTGGTATTCCCCCGAGAGCCGCGTCTCCTCCGTGCGCGGGTAGGGCAGGTCCACCGTCACCTCGGTGTGGATGCGCCCCGGGTTGGCCGACAGCACCACGATGCGGTTCGAGAGGAACACCGCCTCCGCCACCGAGTGGGTCACGAAAAACGCCGTCCACGCGTTCTGCTCGCGGATCGCCAGCAGCTCCTCGTTGAGGTGGTCGCGCGTCATCTCGTCGAGCGCGCCGAAAGGCTCGTCCATCAACAACAACTCGGGCGACATCGACAACGCGCGCGCGATCGACACCCGCATCTTTTGCCCGCCCGAGAGCTGCATCGGATAAAAATCCGCCCGCTCCGCCAGCCCCACCAGCGCCAGCGTCTTCCGCGCCGCCGCCGCCCGCTCCGGCCCCGGCCGCCCGCGGATTTTCAGCGGCATCTCCACGTTCTCCTTCACCGTCAGCCAGGGCAGCAGCGTCGGCTCCTGAAACACATAGAACAAAGCCTCGCGCGCATTGATCGGCTGCATGCCGTCCACCACGATCTCGCCGCTCGTCAGCGGGAGCAGCCCGGACATGAGCTTCAGCACCGTGGATTTCCCGCACCCGCTCGGCCCGATCAGCGAGATGAAGTCGCCCCGCTTCGCCGTCAGCGACACGCCGTCGATGATGGGCGGCCCGTCGCCAAACCGCTTCACGATATTCGTGAAACGCACGATCGGCGGACGATTGGCGGCGGAGGAGGCGACGGGCGGGATCATGCGTGGGAAGGGGACGAAAGAAAGGGAATCTCCACGCGCGACGGCCGCGCGGCGTCATGGTGCACGACTTGCAAGGCGCGCCGGAAATCCGCCGCCCGCGCCACGCTCGCCGGATCGGTCTCCGTGTTCGGATGCCGGATGAGCAGTGGAAACGCCGAGCTCGCCACATCCAGCCGCAGCCGCTCGCCCGCCGCGAAACGCACCGCCACCGGATCGAGCGCGATGCGCAACTCCGCCCCCGCCCGCGCCCTCACTTGCGCCGCGCCGAGCGTGAGAAAAATCGCCCGCCCGTCGGGCGACACCCGCGACAGCCGCGCCACGAAACTCGTCTCCGGCGCGCTCGACGTGACGTGCAGCACACAGGCCGCATCACCCGCCAACACCGCCGCCTCCGCCAGCGGAGCCGAGGTGTAGACGAGCAGGTTTATGCCCTGCTGCTGCGCCGTCAGATCGTGCGGCCCGAAACCCGCGTGCCCGCCCTGATTACCCCCCGGCGCCGCCACCGGCACCTCCGGGTCGTAGCTGAAAAGATCGTCCGGCCCGCCCGCCGCCTCGCGCGTGAGGACGCCGTCCCCGAAACGCGAATTGGCCCGACCCGCGCTAGCCAGAAACCAGCTCGCCACCCGCGCCTCCGGCGGCGGCCAGGTCGCCGCGTCGCGCCACGCGTTTTCCCCCAGGGTGAAGTAGCGGCACCCGCGCAACGGCGCCTCGCCCGCCGGCGTCTCGTGATCGAGCCAGTGGTGAAACCACGCCGCCATCATCTCGTCCACCGCCGGCACCGCCGCCGGTCCGAAATCCGCGCCGCCCGTGAGATTCCCCCACGGCAGATGCACCCACGGGCTCGCCAGCAAAAATTGCCCCGCATGGCGCGCCGCCATCGCCCGATACCCATCCACCGAGCCGCGCAGATACAGGTCATACCAGCCGCTGAGGTGGAACATCGGCAGTCCCAGCTCCGCCACCCGCGCCAGCAGATCGAATTCCGGCCAATACGCGTCCGGCTCCGCATGCCGCAGCCATGCCGCGCCATAGCCCGGCAGATCGCCGTTCACCAGCGGCCCGGCGTCGCGCACCGGCAAGAGCGCGGAGAGACGGCCCGTGTTTTGAAAGTTTTCGTCCAGCGCCGCCTCGCTCGCCGCGCCCAGACGCCGGCTGTCCTCGCGCAGCATCTGGCTCGCCCAGCCCAGCGTGGTCGAGAGCTGCAACAGCCCGCCGCGATAAAACCACCCCGAATACAGATCGAACGCCGTCATGTGCGGCGCCAGCGCGCGCAGCTCCGGCGGCCGCCCCAGCGCCGCCAGAAGCTGCGTCGAGGCCTGGTAGGAAAAACCATACATGCCCACGCGCCCGTTGCCGCCCGGCAGCGCCGCCGCCCACCGCACCGTGTCGTGGCCATCCTCGATCTCGCCGCGAAACGCGTAAAAGTTTCCCTCACTGTCGCCGCGCCCGCGCACGTCCTGGATCACGACCATGAACCCCCGCCGCGCAAACCAGGTGGGATGCGCGTAGACCACCGTCGAGGCGATGTCGCGCCCGTAGGGCTGGCGCATGAGCAACACCGGCCAAGGCCCGGGCGCCTCCGCCGTCGCCGCCGGCCGATACACGTCCGCCACCAGCCGCGTGCCGTCGCGCATCGCCACCACGAGCCCGCACTCGATCTCCACCCCCGCGCAAACGCCAGTCGGCAAAACCGGCCCGGTAATCGTGATCCCATCCGCGTTCATCAGCGTGCTGCTTGGTCAAACTCCGGTTACGTCCGCCGCTGTCCGGGCCGCGAACGGATTGCCCGGATACGTGCGCATCTTGCCGGGATTGAGCAAGCCGTGCGGATCGGTGTCGGTCTTGAGCGCCCGCTTCGCCTCGATGTTCGGGTGCCGCCCGCCGTCCTCGAGCGTGTAGACGTGCGGGTTGGCGATAAAGACCCCTATCTCGCCGCAGTAGGCGATGATCTCGTTCAGCCGCTCCTCGCTCAGGAAACACACGATCGGGATCGCGCCCACGCCGATCTTTTCCCCGGTGATGAAGCGGCCGCCGTCCTTCTCGTCCATCGTCTTCGGGTTGCCCGCGCACCACTCCAGATGGAGCAGGATCTCGCCGGGGAATTTTTCGCGCAGCAACGCGAACTGCTCGCGGAAGTTTTCCCCGAAGCCGGCCTGCAAGTAGGTGTAGGTTGGATACGTTTTCATCACCCACAGCGTGGTGTGGTTCCAGGTGTAATCGGTGATGTAGGGCGGCTTCAGCGGCTCGGCCAGCGGCACGCGGTAAACCACCGCCAGCCCGGCCGCCCCGGCCGACGCCACCGCCTCGTCCGCGACGGATTTTTCCACCAGGAGAAAGGTGCAGTGCTCGCCCTCGCGCAGATGTTTAAGCAACGGTTTGAACGTGCCCGGAATC
>JBBRHC010000157.1:0-8414 GCA_038223295.1 Opitutales bacterium | reverse complement strand
GACGGCGATGACGGTCTCGAGCAGGGGGCAGCCCGCGTCGGCGCAGGCGGTCTCGGAGAGCATCACCGGGGTGTCGGCGGGCAGGGCGAGGAGGTCGCGGACGATGGTTTTTACCGCGGCCAGTTGCCCGGGATCGAGCGCGGGGCGCGGCGTCGGCGAGGAGGGATCGGGGATGTAGCGATGCAAGGCGGGGGCGCGCGCCGCGTGCGGGCGCGCTCAGGGCGCGATCGGGCGCGGGGGCTTGGAGGTTGCGGGTTTGGCGGTGGAGGGCGATGCGGGCTTTTTGGCCGGGACGGAGGATTTCTCCTCTTTGGCGAACTCCTCGCCCATGGCTTGGATCTTGGGCATGGCCTTCATCATGCGCGGCATCATGATGGCGGTCATGCGCTCTTGGATGAGGGGCTGTTTGTCGATCATGGCGGCGCCGGCGGGCGTGGAATAAAAGTCCGACTGCGCCTTGAGTTCGGCGCTGGAAAAGGTCTCGGCGTAGACGGCGGCGAGGTCTTTGCGCATGCCGGGAAGATCCATCTCGGCGAGCATTACGCTCATGATTTTGCCCTGAAATTCGGTCATGCGGGCGCGTTGGTCTTCGGGCATGTCTTTGCCGAACATGCCACCCATGGATTTGGCCATGGCGGACTGCTGTGCCTCGATGCTTTTTTCGATCATCTCCTCGAAACGCATCTTGAGCAAAAGCGCGTCGGCCTCGGCGACGGTGGCCGTTGCTTCCCCCTCATCGATCACGCCGGATTCCAGGCCCAGCTCCTTTTTCGTGCCGTCGCGACTGACGGTGAGGATCTGTTTGGCGAGGTCGAAGGACTCGACCTTCCAGCCTTCGAAGGACTCGCCGGTTTTTAGCCAGCGTCCGGTGCCGGTGGCGTCGGAGAGGGAGAAAAGCGGGGCTTGGCCGTCGATCAATACACTGCGAAATTTTGGCAACTCGGCGGCTTCGGCGGCGCGCGCGGTGACGGTAAAGGGCGAGGCGAGACCGAGGCAGGCGAGGGCGGCGAGGAGGCGGAGGTGGGGCAGGTTCATGCGCGGCATATGTTTCACTCTCGGAGAGCGGAGACAATCCCCGCGTGTTCCCAGAAGATTTTCCGCGCCGACGCGCCGCCGAATCGTGCGGAGGCGCGTCGCCGCAGGGATGTGTGTCCGGGCTCAGGCCTCCACCCGGAGCACGTAGACGACGCCCTTTTCGCTGCCGACGGCGAGGAAACGGTCGTCGGGCGACCACAGCAGTTTGGTGGCGGGCGCGGGCATTTTCACCGTGGCGCGCAGGGGCTGGGCCCGCTCGGGGCTCCAGAGTTGCAGCACGCCGTCCTTGCCGGCGGCGGCGAGCAGGCCGTGGTGGTTTTGAAAGGCCACGGCGACGAGCGGCGCATCGTGCGGCAGCATGACGGGTTCGCGGCCCTCGGGACCGGCGCCGGTGCAGTCCCACACGCACACATCCTGCCCGCCCGTGGTGGCGAGGCGCGTGCCGGTGTGATCAAAGCTGATCTGCCGCACCTTCGTCTCGTAGCCGCTCATGTGAAACTCCTGGTCCTCCTCGGGCAGCCAGAGGTGGACGCTCGGATCGACGTTGCCCGAGATGAGCCAACGCCCATCGGGCGGCGACCAGGCGAGGGTGGCGATGCCGTTGGCGTAGGGGTATTCGCGCTGGGCGTGGTGGTCGTCGGCATCCCACAGGCAAACGCCGCCAAAAAACGCCGCCGCGAGCGCTCCGCCCTGAGGATGCCAGGCGAGGGCGGAAAGGGTTTTGGGTGCGGGTTTGAAGCGGTGGGCGATGCTCGCGTCGGGGCGCAGGAAAACAAGATCGCGACCGGATGCGGCGGCTAGGAGCGGCGGAGGCGGAGATTTACGATTGATGGTTAGCGATTTATGATTGGTGGCGCTCGCAGTGACGGGGCCGGCCGGGCGCCACGCGAGATGTTCGACCCAGGCGGAGCCGAGCGAGGTGGTGGAGACGTGTTGCCCGGCGACGGCGTCCCAGAGCTTGACCGCGCCGTCCTGGCCGCCGGAGGCGAGCAGGGGGGACGAGGGGGCCGCGGCCGGCGACGAGGGGGCAAAAGCGAGGCAGTTGGCGCCGTCTTCGTGGCCGGGCAATTCGCGACGGTTATCGCCGGTGGCGCCACCGAAAAGATAAAGCGGACCCGCCTGGGAGGCGGCGGCGAGAAGCGCGGCGTCGGGCGACCAAGCGAGGTCGATGACGTAGTCGTCGAGGGGAGCGGCCCAGGTTTTGTGCAACTGCATGGGAGCGAAGCGTGTGGCGCGCGCGAGGCTTGTCCACTCCGCACGCCGCAGGGAAGGAACGATGGCAGTAAAAAGCCGCAAACCCCGTGGGATTTGCGGCTTACAAAGTGGCTGCCCGACTAGGGATCGAACCTAGACTAAGCGAGTCAGAGTCGCTTGTGCTACCATTACACCAACGAGCAGTGGAAAATCGTGGAGAGACGCGTGTGAAGGATCCGGAGAACTGGCCTGGCAACTGACGCTAGGCTAGCAAAAGTTGGAGCCGGCGATGGGATTCGAACCCGCAACCGCCTGTTTACAAAACAGGTGCTCTACCATTGAGCTACGCCGGCCAAAAACTGCCAAACACATGCGAGGGGAGTGAAAGAACGTGGTCCGCTTGTGGAAAGCGATCCGGAAAATGGTGGTTCCCCCGGGACTCGAACCCGGAACCAATTGATTAAGAGTCAACTGCTCTACCATTGAGCTAGGAAACCAAAAAACGGAAGGGAGAAAAGTCTGGTTTACGCCCTCTCTGTCAACGTAGTTTTTTGAAGATCGTCCCCGGGCTGGTTTAACCCCTTCCGCCGACTCGCGATAAATTCCCTTGCCAAGGCTTCCGGCGCGCTCTGCCTTCTCCCTTCCCACCCATGCAAAAGACCAAGAAGTCCGTCGCCAAGCGCTTCAAGCTTTCCGCCAAAGGTAAGCTCATGCGTCGCACACCCGGTTTCCGTCACTTGCTTGCCGCGAAGAGCACGAAATCCAAACGTCGTGCCTCCAAGGACAAGCAGGTTGCCGAAGGCCATGCGAAGCCCCTGAAGCGCTGTCTCCCGTTCGGCCTGTAATCAAACAGCCTAGCCGATAAACGAAAACCGCCAGGCGGGTGATCCTAACGAGACGACCCGCCGGCTCAAACCATAGGAACATAACAACATGCCTCGTGCCACAAATGCCGCCGCTTCCCGCCGTCGCCGGAAGAAGGTCCTTCACTACGCCAAAGGTTACTTCGGCAACAAATCCAAGCTCTTCCGCTACGCGAAAGAAGCCGTTCACCACGCCTGGCTCTATGCCTTCCGTGCCCGCCGCAAAAAGAAGGGCGATTTCCGCTCCATCTGGATCGTTCGTTTAAACGCCGCCGCTCGTGCCAATGGCATTAGCTACAGCCGTCTCATCGAGGGTCTCAAGGCCGCCAACATCCAGCTCGACCGCAAGGTCTTGTCCGATCTCGCCATCCGTGACGAGCTCGCCTTTACCGGCCTGGTTGCCAAAGCCCAGGACGCGTTGAAGGCCAAGGTCGCCGCCGCTGCGGCCGCCTAAAAAGCCCCCATCTAACGCGAGCCCCGCACGGCTCGCCTCCCTTTCAGTCCCCGGAGGACGGGCCTTAACCAAGGCGCCGTCCTCTTTTTTTGCCCACGATCCCTTATCTCGTCGTAGGCCGCTTGTGTGGGCCGCCTGCTTGCAGGCGCTCCCGAACCGGGCGTCCGCAAACGAATCGTGCGTCCGCCAGCGGACGGCCTACAATTCGCCCCTCGCCCCTCGCCCTTTGCCCCTTTCCCTGATTCCGTGATGCAAGACCAACTCGCCGCCCTTCTCGCCAAAGCCGAAGCCGAACTCCCGGCCCTCGCCACGCGCCCTGACTTCGAGGCCGCCAAGGCTCGCTTCGTCGGCCCCAACGGCGAACTCACCGCGCTGATGAAGCAAATGGGCTCCGTGCCCAAGGAGCAGAAGCCCGTCGTCGGCAAACTGGTTAACGAGGCCAAGGGCGCGCTCCAAGTCCGGCTCGACGCAGCCCTCTCCCGCATCGAGGCGGCCGAACTCGCCGCCCGCCTCGGTCCCGCCGTCGATCCCACGCTGCCCACGCCCGACCGCGCCCTCGGCACGCATCACCCGCTCACCCTCGTGCGCGAGGAGATGACCCGCATCCTGCGCAAGGTCGGCTTCACCGTCGTCGAGGGCCCCGAGGTCGAGACAGAGTACTACTGCTTCGATGCCCTCAACACCCCCGCCGACCACCCCGCCCGCGACGCGCAGGACACGTTTTACCTGCCCGGCAACGCGCGCTTCGGCAACGTCTCCAAGAAGAACCCCGACGAGAAATATCTCCTCCGTACCCACACCAGTTCGGTGCAGATTCGCACCATGTTGAAGGGCCAGCCGCCCATCCGTATCGTCTCGCCCGGCCGCGTTTACCGACGCGATACGACCGACGCCACCCACTCAGCCAATTTTCACCAACTCGAGTGCCTCTACGTGGACAAAAACGTCACCGTGCGCGACCTCAAGGCCTTGCTCGACTATATTTTTGCGTCGCTTCTAGGTAAGGACACCAAGACCCGTTTCCGTCCGCACTACTTTGGCTACACCGAGCCCAGCTTCGAGGTGGACCTCAGTGCCACGCACCTACCCAAGGTGAACAAACCGTGGATCGAAATCGGCGGCTGCGGCATGGTGGACCCCATCGTGTTCAAGGACGTCGGCTACGACCCTGAAGTGTGGAGCGGTTACGCCTTCGGCATGGGCCTCGAGCGTCTCGCCATGCTCCTCTACGGCATCGACGACATCCGCTACTTTTACCAAAACGACGTCCGCTTCCTAAAGCAGTTCGCCTGAGCAAAGGAGCGAGAAGATAGGAGCTGGAATCTGGAAGTATGAATCGGACTCCGTCCAAAACCTTTACTGAATTGATCGTGTGGCAAAAGGCCCACGCGTTCGTTTTGGCCGCTTTCAAACTCACGGGAACGCTTCCGAAGTCGGAAATTTACGGTCTTAGCTCCCAGCTTCGACGCGCTGCGGTTTCGATTCCCGCTAACATAGCGGAGGGCTACAAAAAACGTGGCCTCGCCGACAAAGCGAGATTCATGAACATGGCCCAGGGCTCGCTCGAAGAGGTCCAGTATTATCTCATCCTCGCTCACGATCTGGCCTATGCCGACCTCAATTCTCCGCACTCAACTCGACGAAGTCTCCCGCCTGCTTGAAGGCTACGCCTCTGCCATTCTAGCTTCTAACTTCTAGCTTCCAGCTCCTTTTTCGAAATGAAACTCTCCCGCACTTGGCTTCAAGACTACGTTGATCTCGCCGGCATCGCTGACGCCGACATCTCGCGCGCCGTCACCTTTCTCGGCTTCGAGGTCGAGCAGGTCATCCGTACCGGCGCCCCGAAGTTTAACAACGTCGTCGTCGGCCGCATCCTCACTCGCGACAAACACCCCAACGCGGACAAACTCTCGGTCTGCACCGTGGACGTCGGCGAACCTCACGGCGGCATCCGCACCATCGTCTGTGGCGCGCCCAACTGCGACGCCGGCAACCGCGTGCCCGTCGCCCTCCCCGGGGCCGTGCTACCCGGCGATTTCGTGATCAAAGAGGCCAAGGTCCGCGGTCAGCCCTCCTCCGGCATGATGTGCTCCGCCAAGGAACTCACCCTCGCCGAGGACGCCCAGGGTTTGCTCCTGCTCCCCGGCACGCCCGAGGTCGGCACCCCGCTCAACGACCTCCTCCCCGCCGGCGACGTGGTCTTCGACATCGAGATCACGCCCAACCGCCCCGACGCCCTTTCACACCTCGGCTGCGCCCGCGAACTCGCCGCGTGGTTCAAGAAAGATCTCCGCTACCCGCAAGTGAGTTTCACCCCCGCCGCCATCTCCGCCGATCCGCGCGCCGACCTGCTCAAATCCGTCCGCGTGCTCGCCGACACCGATTGCCCGCTCTACACCGCCACCGTGGTCACCGGCGTGAAAGTCGGCCCGTCGCCCGCCTGGCTCCAGCAGCGCCTCTCCGCCGTGGGCCTGCGCCCGATCAACAACGTCGTCGATATCGGCAACTACGTGATGCTCGAATACGGCCAGCCGGTACACGCGTTCGACGCCGCCCGGCTCGCCGGCGCCGAGCTCATCGTGCGCCACGCCGCCGAAGGCGAAAAAATCACCACGCTAGACGGCAAGGAACGCGTTCTCCCCGCGACCGCCCTCGTCATCGCCGATGCGCAAAAGCCCGTCGTGATCGCCGGCATCATGGGCTCGGCCGACGCAGGGGTGTCGCCCGCCACCACCGATCTCGTTCTCGAAGTCGCCTTCTTCAAACGCCAGTCCGTGCGCGCCACGAGCAAACGCCTCGGCCTCGTCTCCGATTCCTCCTACCGCTACGAGCGCGGCGTGGACGTCCACTCGCTCGACGAGGCCGCGCACCGCTTTATCGATCTCATCCTCGCCCACGCCGGCGGCATCGTGGCCGGGCCGATCCACCGCGTCGGCGCCGACCTGCCCTGGGAGCGGGAGATCACCGTCACGCCCGCCTACATCAACGAGAAACTCGGCTTCGAGATCCCCGCCGCCGAGATACGCGCCGCCCTCGAATCCCTCGAACTCGTCGTCACCAGCGAGGAGCCCACCGAGAAGCGCGGCCCCGCCTGGACCTTCTCGATCCCGAGCTGGCGCGACGACCTCGACCGCCCTATCGACCTCGTGGAGGAGGTCGTGCGCCTCTACGGCACCGAAAAGATCCCCACTTCCGTCATCACCTCGCCCGGCCTCGTGGGCAACGACGACCCCATCGTGCTCTTCAACCGCAACGTCGCGTCCGCCCTCGTTGGCGCGGGTTTCCACGAGTGCGTCAACTACACCCTGCGCCCCGCCAAGGAGGTCGCCACCTGGGCTACCCCCGCGCAGGTCGCGGCGCTCGCCCTCGCCAATCCCTTCGTCGAGGACCAGTCGCACCTGCGCTCCACGCTCGTCGGCGGTTTGCTCGAATCCCTCGCGCTCAACCAATCCCGCGGGGTCGCCGCCCCGCGCCTCTTCGAGACCGGTCGCGTGTTCCTGGAGCGCAATGGTCAACTCTCCGAGTGCGTCGCCGCCGCCTTCATCATCGCCGAGGGGACCGGTGAGCGCAGTTGGCGCCCGCGCGAAGCCGCCGATTTCTACACCGCCAAACGCCACGCCGCCACCATCGCCGCCTTCGCCGGCATCGAGCTGGAGCGCCAGCCCACCACCCTCGTCGCCCCCGGCTCGGACTCCGCGCTCGGTTGGCAAACCGGCCACGCCGCCACCGCCGGCACCATCCAGTACGGCTGGACCGCGACCTTCGGCCTGGTTGACCTCGCCCACCTCAAGGCCCTCGGCCTGACTGGCAAAGTTTACGCCGGATTCTTCGCCATCGTGTCCGAAAAGGTCACGGCCGACACCGACCGTCGCGGCTACAAACCCTTCAGCCTGCAACCCGCCGCGCTGCGCGACCTCGCGGTGGTGGTGCCCGCCGCGACGTCCGCGAGCGAGGTGCAAAAAGCCATCGCCAAACACGCCCGCGCCGCCGTGGGCACGGCCTTCGCGCTGGAGAGCGTGGAGATCTTCGATGTTTACACCGGCAAAGGCGTGCCCGAGGGCCAGCAAAGCCTCGCCTTCGCGCTCACTTTCCGCGCCCCCGACCGCACGTTGACCGACGACGAGGTCAACGCCGCCTTCACCCAGGTGCAGGCCGACCTGACGGCGGCGGGCTACCCGATCCGCAAGTAAAACGAACCGCGGCGGGGCCTGCCAGGTCGTGTAGGCACCGCGCCGGCCCCCGCGTCACGTGGAGAAGCGGTCGGTGATGACGGTCTCGGTGGGCGTCAGGCGGGCGCCGCGCGGCCAGGGCGTCCCGGCGTTCTTGCCGATGGCGATCAGGAAGCTGATCGCGTGGTCGGCCGGCAGGCAGATGAGCTTGGCCACCGCCTCCGGGTCGAAGCCGACCATCGGGCACGAATCGTAACCAAGGCCGCGCGCGGCAAGCATCAGCGACATGCCGGCGAGACCGGTGGAGCGCATGCCCTCGTCGCGGGCGAGCGTCGGTTTGCCATCATAAAACGCCTTTAGGGCGGGCACCAAAAAATCCTGCACCGGCTGCGGCGCGTGGCTCCAGTAGCGCGCGGGGTCCTTCGCGTGGGCTTCGAGATCGGCGCACATGACGACCAGCAGCGAGGCATCGGTGACCTGGGCCTGATCCCAGGCCACAGCGCGAATCTGGCGGCGCAGTGCCGCATCACGCACGAGCACGAAGCGGTAGTTCTGCATGTTAAACCCGAAAAGCGGAGTTGGAGCCGATGAGATGGCGCAAGATGCTGGAGCAGATGGTCGTTCGTGAATCCTCGAGGTGCACTGAATAGTGCATCGAGCGGGTGAACGAACGAGCAGATGCCCGGCAGGTTGCGCCAG
>JBBRHC010000156.1:0-8417 GCA_038223295.1 Opitutales bacterium | reverse complement strand
CCGATGAGATGGCGCAAGATGCTGGAGCAGATGGTCGTTCGTGAATCCTCGAGGTGCACTGAATAGTGCATCGAGCGGGTGAACGAA
Organism: Opitutales bacterium; assembly: GCA_038223295.1. Lineage (GTDB taxonomy): Bacteria > Verrucomicrobiota > Verrucomicrobiia > Opitutales > Opitutaceae > IMCC26134_A. Next base: position 8,330 of record JBBRHC010000156.1, on the reverse strand, counting down.
CGAGCAGATGCCCGGCAGGTTGCGCCAGATCGCGGCGATCAACTTCGTTTTTCGGGATAATTGATTGAGCCGAATTTCACGCCCGGAGGGTGATGGCCCGAAATCCGTAATGCTTTGGAATCTGCGCTTATCTGCGGAATCTGCGGTTTAATCGCCGTTTCCAGGTTAATACACTTTTTCGAGCAGGGCGCTGCGGGTCACGCTGACCGGGCTGATCATGGTGCGGTCGAGGGGGAGCGGGCCGCCTTCCATTTCGCGGATGAAGGCCTCGAAGGGCCGCCAGTGCAGGTCGCCGAGTTTTTCCCAGACGCCGAGCTCGAGGCCCGAGGCGTCGCGGTAGGCTTTGTAGACGAGTTCGGAGCAGTAGATCTCGTTGTCCTCCGGCGCGTAGCGGTAGTCGTAGGCTTTGCCGGTGTGGCGGCCGAGGGCGGCGCGGAGTTTTTCGACGTCGAAGGACGTCGTGTCGCGCACGCGCCAGGCATCGATGCGCGCGCCGCGACCACGCACGATCCAGAGGTGGAGCGGTGTTAGGCGCACCACGCCGATGGCTTCGTGGACCACCCAGCGGCCGTCGGGATCGCGCATGACGACGCCGCAGTGGGAAAAGGGCGAGGCGGTGATGCCCTCGATGGCGGCGACGAGCGGACCGGGCGGCAGGGACTGGAAAACGATGTCGCCCTCGCGCGGCTCGTAGCGGAGGAGGTGGGCGAGGCCGTAGACGTGGAAGTGGATGAAAGCGCCGAGGAGGACGGCGGCGAGCGCGCCAAAACGGAGCCAGGCCCAGCGGCCGCGGGGGAGGAATCTCATTCGCGGCGGGTGGCGGCGTGGCGCACGTAGAGTTGTTCCACCTTGGTGCGGGCCCAGGGGGTCTTGCGCAGGAAAACGAGGGTCGATTTCACGCTCGGGTCGTGGGTGAAGCAGCGGATGTCGATGCGGCCGGCGAGCTCCTCCCAGCCGTAGTGCTCGACGAGGGTGGTGACGACGTGTTCGAGGGTTTTGCCGTGCAGCGGGTCGCGGGTGGATTGGTCCATGGGCGGGGAAGGGGGCGGGGCGCGGGCGCGAAGCTCACATGCCGTCGAGCATGTGGTTTATCTGATCGATGTAGCCGGCGTAGAAGCTGATCACGAAATACGCCACCATCAGCGCCACGGCGGCGAAGAGCAGGCCGGGGTAAAGCATGGACGCGGCGATGAGGCGGCGGTTGGCGATCTCCTGGTGGTCGGCGGCGAGTGCGAGGAGGGAATTTTCCAGGCTGCCGGTGCTTTCGCCGGTCTGGTAACGCGCGATGAACTCGTGCGGGAACACGCGCGTGGCGGTGAGATGCGGGCCGGGGGCGAGGCCGTCGCGGATGCGGTCGGCGATGGTTTGCGAGGCGCGGCGGAGGCGGGGCGAGCGGGCGATGTGGCCGGCGTCGAGCCAGGCGCGGCCGATGGGCGCGCCGGCTTCGAGCAGGTTGCCGAGGGCGAAGGAGAAGTCGGCGAGGGCCTGGTTTTTGCGGTAGCCGCCAATGGCGGGCAGCAGGTCGAGGAGGGCAAGGACGAGCGGGTTTCCGCGTTTCAACGCGAGCCAGGTGAAGAGGCCGCCGCCCCAGACGGGGAGCAGGAGGACGGCGAGGCCGCCGAGGTAGGCGGAGGTGCTCCATTGCAGGCCGGTCTCGAAGCTGATGAGGCGGAGAAAGGGGAAGAGGAGCGCGCCGAAGTGAAAGACGCCCAGCGGGTAAAGGCAGGCGAGCATCACGCGGGTTTGCATGGTGCCGATCTGGGCGTGGCGGTCGGCCAGATTGGCGAGGATGAGCGGCAGGCGGCCGGACTGGGCGGCGGCGGAGATGTAGGGACGGTCGGAGACGGGCAGCCACGGGCCGGCGGAGGCGAGGATGGTGTCGATGGATTCGCCGCCCTCGGCGAGCGCGGCGAGGTGAAAGCTGTCGCGGGCCGGGGCGGGAGAGGGGGCGCGAAGGGCCTGGGCGAGGGTGAGGCCGGCGGCGAGTTGCTGCGCGAGCTGGCGGTAGAAAACGGAGATCTTGGCGTGGGGTAGGGACACGGGGGAGGCGGGCGTTTTTATTTTTTGGCCACGGGGGCGAGCAGCTCGGCGACGAGTTCCGGCACGGCGAGTTCGAGATCGGTGGAGCGGGCGATGTTGCGCTGGCGAGTGGCGGTGGCGTAGGGCTGGAGTTCGCCGGGATCGCTCAGGGTGAGGCGGAGGTAGACGAGGTGATCGCCAAAATCCCAGGCCCAGCGGTCCTGGTAGTGGACGACGGCCTCGGCGGAGGCGGGCTGCAAGGTGGGCGGGCCGGAATCGGCCCGCAGGCCGCGGGCGCGGAGGGCGGCGGCGATGCGGCGGGCGAGGCCGTGGTTGTCGTTGAGGTTGGTGATGACAAAAACCTCGCGAAGCGCGGCGGGATCGCGACCGGGCGTGACGGTGCGATCAAAGTTGGTGCAGCCGGCGAACAGTCCGAACGCGACGCACGCGGTGATTGCGAACCACCGGCGCGGGAAGCGGGGGCCAAGGGTGGGGGATGGAAACATCAGGAGGAGGCGGGAGGGAGCGGTGCGGGCTGGGGTGCGCAGTGCGGGCAAGAGATGTCGGGGACATAGCGCGGGTCGCGCTGCTCGGCGGCGGTGAGGGGCATCTGGCAGGCGAAGCAGAGCACGGAATCGGTCTCGCGGAGGTCGGGGTCCACGCCGACGCGGCGGTCGAAGACGAAACACTCGCCCTCGTAGTGCGCGCCGCCGCAGGTCTCGAAGTATTTGAGGATGCCGCCGTCGAGCTGGAAAACGTTTTCAAAACCCTCGCGCACGAGGAGCGGGGCGGCTTTTTCGCAGCGGATGCCGCCGGTGCAGAAGGTGACGACGGGCCGGGCCTTGAGCTCGGCGGGGAGCTGGCGCAGGGCGGCGGGGAAATCGCGGAAGTGATCGATGCCGGGGACGAGGGCGTTTTTGAAGGTGCCGAGGCGGATTTCGTAATCGTTGCGGGTATCGAGCAGGGTGACGGGGCGGCCTTCGTCGAGCCACTGTTTGAGCGTGCGCGGATCGAGGCGCGGGGCGGGGGCGCGGGCGGGATCGATGCCGTCCACACCGAAGGCGATGATCTCTTTTTTGATCTTCACCAGCATGCGGTTGAAGGGCTGCTCGGCGGAGAGACTTTCCTTGGGCGCGAGATCCGTGAGGCCGGGCACGGCGTGGAGTTCGGCGAGTAGCGCGTCGGTGGCCTCGCGGGGGCCGGCGACAAAAAGGTTTATGCCCTCGGTGCCGAGCAGGATGGTGCCGCGCAGGGCGAGGTCGCGGGTGACGGTGCGGAGCCGATCACGCAGGGCGGGCAACTCGCCCGCGGTGAAGGGCGTGAACTTGTAGGCGGAGAGATTGAGAACGGCAGGCATCGCGGCGAAGGGGGGTGAACGAATAGAAGCCGGGACTGCGAGGCGAGCGAACAAGGCCAAGGGATGCGGAGCGGGCGCCGGCGCTTCGCGTTAGGATGGGGCCTTCCGATGAGAACGTTTTTGATGCTGCGAGTGGTCACGGGTTTGGCGCTGGGCGCCGTGGGGCCGGGCGCGGGTGCACGCGGAGCGGAAGCGTCGTTGGAGGGCGACGCGGTGCCCGGTCGGGAGACGAGCGAGTTGCTCGATCTGATGGTGCGGCGGGGGTTGATCACGCCGGAGGACGCGTCCTCGGTGGGGCGCGAAAAAGCGGAATCGGCGCGGGTGGTCGTGCCCGGGCAGACGAAGCTCTCGCGGCTCGCGCTCTCGGGTATCGTGCAGGTGCAGTATGCCGCGCTCGACGCCGATCAGGACGTCGGGACCGATCCGGCGGCGACGGGGCATTTTTTGGTACGCCGGGTCTACCTGAGCATGAAGGCGGAATTCGGGCCGGAGTGGCGCGCGCAGTTGACGTATAATTTCGCCGCCCAGCTCTTCGACGTCGCCCTGGTCGAGTGGGGAAACCCCGAGGATTTCACGGTGGATGTGGGCTACCGGAAGGTGAGTTTCGGAGCCGAGCAGCGCGGGCCGAGCAGCGTGCTAAAGGCGATCGAGCGCTCGGGCGCGACGCGTTGGTTTGTGGAGGGCAACAATGGCACGCGGCTCGGCGCGGGCAGCTATCGGGTGGGCGTATTCGCCGACGGCAAGGCGGGCGATTTCGTGTGGGGCGCGGCGATTACCAATCCGGAGCAGCCGACCACGACCGCGATGGCGTCGGGCTTCGGCGGGGCGGGCAACAATACGCCGGCGCTTTGGCTGAATGGCGGCCGTGTGCGCAAGGGCACCGGCTCGACCCTGGCCACGGGCGCGGCGCTGGGCGTGCTGCCCGACCAGGGCGGGCGGGTGGTCGGCAAGGGCGACGATCTCGTGGTGGGCAACGTGAACGCGGACTACACGGCCGGAAGGTTTAATCTGCTCGCGGAAGCCTTTGCCTCCGACAACGCGAGCGGCGGCGCAGACGGTTCCGACTCGCGCGCGTGGGGCGCCTACGCGCAGCCCGCGTGGGCCTTTACCCCGCGCCTCGCGGGCGTGGCGCGTATCGGGTATCTCGATACGGATGGGCGCGGCGCCACCCTCCTCGACGCGGTGCCGGGCGCGCCCGCGACGATGGCGAATGATCGCGTGACGGACGCCTACCTCGGCGGCATCTGGTATTTTCGCGGCGACGACCTGAAGTTGCTCATCGGTCTGGTGTATGCGCGGGGTGAGGGAACGCCGGCCGGCGACCCGGCGAAGAGCGAGGCCACCGGCGTGCGCTCGCAGTTGCAGATGCGTTTCTAGACCTGGGCTTTAAGGAGCTCCTCGGCGTGTTGGCGGGCGCTCTTGGCGTGGCGGTCGCCGAGCATGCGGGCGAGTTCGCCCACGCGGCTTTCACGTTTGCCGTGGATGGGCTGGATGGTGACGACGGCGCGCTCGCCGGACTGGTCTTTTTCCACGAGCAAATGGCTGTCGCCCAAGCCGGCGACCTGGGGCAGATGGGTGACGCACAGCACCTGGTGTCCGCGCGCGATCTCGGCCATTTTTTCGCCGACGACGCGGCCGATCTCGCCGCCCACGTTGGCATCGACCTCGTCGAAAACCAGGACGGGCACGCCGTCGAGGTCGGCGAGCACGGTCTTGAGCGCGAGCATGACGCGGGCGAGCTCTCCGCTGGAGGCGATGCGGGAGAGCGGCAGCGGGGCCTCGCCGACGTTGGGCGAGAAGAGAAACTCGACCCCGCAATCGCCCTGCGGCGCCAGCTCGGCGAGCGGGACGACGCGCACCAGGAACCCGGCTTTTTTGAAGCCGAGTTGCGCGATGCTGGCCGCGCCGATGCGGGCGAGCTCGGCGGAGGCTTTTTCGCGCAGGCCGCGCACGACGCGTGCGGCGGTGGCGGCGTTGCGGTGGGCGGCGGCTATTTGTTGGTCGATGCGGGCGAGCGCGCCCTCGATGTCTCCCTGGACTTCGAGGCGGCGGCGCAATTCCTCGCGGGCGGCGGCGACGGCGGAGACCTCGCCGCCGTGGCGACGTTTGGCGTCGAGCCAGGCGGACATGTTTTGCGAGAGCTGCTCGGCGTGCTCGGGGTCGAAGTGGAACTGGCCGCCGAGGGTGCGCAGCTCCTCGGCGAGGTCGACGAGTTCGATGCTGGTGGCATGGAGGCGCTCGGTCAGCGGGCGGCTGGAGGGGTCGAGCTGAGCGAGCTGCTGGGCCTCGCGGAGGAGGCCGCCGATGCGGGTGGCGACACCGTCGTCGCCGGCGAGGCCGTTTTCCAGCACGGCGCAAAGCTGGGAGAGTTCCTGGGCGCGGTTGAGGCGGGAGAAATCGCGTTCGAGCGACGCGATGGCCTCGTCGGTGAGTTCGAGGGCGTCGAGTTTGGCGAGCTGGGCCTGGACGTAGGCGATCTGATCGGGCGCGAGGCGGGTTTCGGTGGCGAGGCGGGCGCGTTCGGCGACGAGTTCGCGCCAGGCGCGGTAGGCGGTGTGGTAGGTGGAGAGCTCCGCCTGGTCGCGGGCGTAGAGATCGAGAAGCTCGAGCTGGCAGGATTCCTTGAGCAGGCGGCGGGGTTCGCTGGGGCCGTGAAAATCGATCCAGGCCTCGCCGAGGCGCTGTAGGGCGGAGAGCGAGGCGAGGCCGCCGTTGACGCTGAGGCGGGGGGCTTTGTCGCGCGGCAGGCTGCGTTTCAAGAGCAGGAGACCGTCGTCGGTGGGAGGCAGATCGAGCTCGGTGAGCAGGGCGTCGATGCGGGCCGGGTTGGCAAAATAAAGGGCGGCCTCGACCTCGCAGACGGCGGCGCCCTGGCGGATGAGGGTTTTGTCCGCGCGTTCGCCGGCGAGCAGGCCGAGGGCGCCGAGCAGGATGCTTTTTCCGGCGCCGGTCTCGCCGGTGACCACGGTGAAGCCGGACTCGAATTCGAGGGAGACTTCTTCGAGCAGGGCAAGGTTGCGGATGCGCAGGGTTTGGAGCATGGCGTCTGGCAGGGAGTGAGCGCCGGGGCGGGGTCTGGGCAAGCGGCTTCTCGGGGTTCACGGGAGTGACGGAGAGGCGTGCGAGATTTGTCAGATTTCTGCTTGCCGAAGGATCGGAGGCGCGTCCTTACTCCGCCTCCCAAATTTCTTTGGACCCTTAGCTCAGTTGGTTAGAGCGTTTCCTTGACATGGAAGAGGTCACTGGTTCGAGTCCAGTAGGGTCCACCATTGTATGAATTTGATTGGCAGCGACTAGCGTGAGGATTCGGGCGTGTTTATTTGTTTGTGGTTTAGCCATTCGCACCGGGCGATTTTTGCGAAAACCTGAGTTTGCTCCTGTCTTCCCTGAACTGAATCTTTGCCGATTATGGTCCCTTCCGTCACCGCTTCATGTGCGAAACCGCTTCGTATCCTGCTCTGCTCCGCCTGGCAGGTGGTTAATATTGGGGATATCGCGCATACTCCCGGTGCTCTGGCCTTGTTGCAGCGGCATATGCCTGAGGCCGAGATCACGCTCTGGGCTTATAATCCGCTAACCCACGCCGCGCGCTCTCTCCTGCTAACGCGGTTTCCTCGCCTTGCCATTGTCGGGGGGCGTCTGGACGCCGACGGTGAGACAAGGGATGTGGATACCTTGGCCGCCATCGACCGATCTGAATTTTTTCTACACGGTTCAGGTCCCGCTGCTATTGGGTGGCGTCACGCCGAGGCTTTTGCGCGGCGCACCGGACGCGGTTTTGGCGTCTTTGGCGTCACTTATGGGTTATACGGTTGTATGGAGAAAGATACACTGTCGCGCGCAAGTTTTGTGTTCTTTCGCGACTCCGTTTCTCTCGCTCGCGCCCGAACCGAAGGCGTGTGCGCACCGGTCATGGAGTGGGCCCCCGACACGGCTTTCGCCACCGACCTCCACGACGACGCCCGGGCCAAGAGCTTTCTTGACGCGCATGGTCTCGAGGAGGGCAAGTTTCTCTGCTGCATATCTCGTTATCGCTATACTCCCTTCTGGACGATGCCATCAAAGGCCGCCCCCTTCGACGCCGAGAAGCACGCGCGCAATGAGGAAAAAAAAGTCGCCGACCACGCGCCTCTTCTTGTCGCCATCACCGCCGTCGCGCGCGAAACGTCGTTGAAAATTCTCCTTTGTCCCGAGGACGAGTCGCAGATGGTCATCGCGCGCGAGTCTCTCCTCGCGCACTTGCCGCCCGATGTGGTGGAGCGGGTCGTCTGGCGCGAAACCTTCTGGCTGCCCGACGAGGCGATAAGCGTTTATCGGCGGTCCGCAGGTCTATTTGGGCACGAAATGCATAGCCCTATAATGTGCATCGGTCATGGCATCCCCGCCATCGTCTGCCGATGGGAGGAGCAAAGCACAAAGGGGTTGATGTGGCGTGACATAGGCCTGGGTGATTGGCTGTTCGATCTCGATCAGCCCGACGAGGCGGCTCTCGTGGCTCCCGCAGTGCTCGCGCTGGCCCGCGACCCTGCGGCGGCGCGCGTCCGTGCCGCCCTTGCCTGCGATTTCGTACAAGCTCGCTTCGCGGAAGCTTTCGACCTTGTCACCCATGCGGCGGCTGCGCCTACTCCCACCTCGCCCCACTCTGCATGAAATCCCGACTACTCGCGTTTTTAATTTTGTTTATCCCGGCCGCCTATGGCGCCGAAGATGTGCTCGCCTCGGTCGATCCCCGCATCGGCGTGCTGGCTCTAGGCAGCACAGTTATCGGTCCTTCGCTGCCTTTCGGTTCTATCCACCCGAGTCCGGACACCCCCGGTGGCGGGCATGACGGCTACGCCCCCAACAAGCCCATCCGCGGCTTCAGCCAGACCCACGTCAGCGGCACCGGTTGGGGCCAATACGGCAACTTCCTCATCTCCCCCCAAATCGGCCTCGCCACCGTCCCCGCCGAGCA
>JBBRHC010000155.1:0-8458 GCA_038223295.1 Opitutales bacterium | reverse complement strand
GCCGCCGGTGGGGGGGGATTCGGCGGTGAGGGTGCCGCCGTGCGAGGCGGTGAGTTCGCGGGCCAAGGCGAGGCCGAGGCCGTGGGAGCTTTCGCCGCGCACGGGAAGGGCGGCGAGGCGCTCGTAGGGTAGGAAGATGCGTTCGAGGTCGGAGGCCGCCAGGCCGGGGCCGCTGTCTTGCACGGCGCACCAGACGCCCAAGGCGGAGTGGCCGAGGTGGAGCTCGATGAGGCCGCCGCTCGGGGTGTATTTAATGGCGTTGTCCACGAGGTTGGCGAGGACCTGGCCCAGTCGGGCGGCGTCGCCCCGGACGGCGGGCAATTCGCCCCAAGGGGCGTGCAGTTGCAGGGTCTGTTTTTTGAGGCGGGCCGAGAGATCGAGTTCGTTTACGACCTGGCGGGCAACGGCGGCCAGGTCCAGCGGGAGGGCGTCGATGCGCAGGGCCTGGGCATCGAGTGCGGAACGATCCAGGAAGTCGTTGACGAGGCGTGTCATGCGCGCGGTCTCGGCCAGCATGAGGCGGGCGAGTTCACGGATCTCGCCGGGGTCCTCGGCGCTTTCGATGAGGAAGCCACAGGTGGTGTGGAGGGCGGCGAGGGGCGACTTCAGGTCGTGGGTGGCAAAGGCAAGGAGGCGGGCGCGGTACGCGTCGCTCTGCCTCGCGGTGGTTTGGGCGTCGAGGGATTGGGCGAGACGGCCTTCGAGCGCGGCGTTTTGGCGACGCAGGTTAACGAGCTCGGTGGCGGAGGGCTCGGGCGGGGCGGAGAGAAAAGATGATTGGGAGGATAACATGCTGACGGAGCGCACAATACGGGGGGGATTGGCGACGTGGGGGGCTAAGTTAATTTAGACAGTGCGTGAAACCACGTATCGGGCAAGGGACGCGACAAAAAAAAGTCGGCCGGTAAAAAAATTCCCGACCGGGGCGGTTCGGGTGGGAGGTCGGCACCGCCGGGAAAGAGCGGCCGGAACAGAGCGGTCGGATCAGGGGGTGGCCGGCGCTTCGGATTTAACCCCGCCGAAAGCGAAGCGGCTAATGAGGCTCTCGAGGTCCACGGCGCTTTCCGTGTCGACGATGAGGTCTCCGGGGGCGAGCAGCGCGTCGTCGGCGCCGGGGGTGAGGGCGATGTGTTTGTCGCCTATCAGGCCGCTGGAGCGGATGGCGGCCATGGTGTCGGCGGGCAGGCGCACGTCTTTGCGCACGCGCATGGTGGCGATGGCGGAGTAGCGCTCGTCCAGCTCGACTTTCTCGACCTTGCCCACGACGACGCCCGAGATAAGCACGCTGGCTCCGGGGGCGAGGCCGCCGAGGTTGTTGAAGCGGGCGCGCACGGTGGTGGTGGGGCCGGCGACGAGGCTGCCGCCGCCGATTTTGAGGGCGAGGTAGGCGAGCGCGATCAGGCCGGCGAGGACGAAGGCGCCGACGGAGAGGTCAAGGCGGGTGTATTTGGCGGGGGCGGGCGGCATGGCGGGGACGGGAGTGAAAGGTCGAGGGGTTTTAACGCGAAAATCGCGCGGAACGCAAAGTATGGGCGCCGAATGGCCGGGCTTCCGGCTCAGCCCAGGTCCTCTTCGGGCTCGGGGGCCGCGCCGGCGCGGATGGCGGCGACGGAGCGGGCGAGGGCGGTGGTGCTGTCGCGGAAGGCGGAGACCACGGGGTCGGCGGCGGCGATGAAATCGGCGGGCGTACCTGAAAAATGGATACGACCGCGGTCGAGCAGGGCGAGCTGGTCGCACGCGACGAGGGCCTCGGGCAGATCGTGGGTGACGATGACGGCGGTGAAGCCGAACTCGCGTCGGGCGTGGGCGATGAGGGTGAAGACGGCGTTGCGACGCAGCGGATCGAGGCCGGCGGTGGTCTCGTCGAAGAGCACGAGCTCGGGGCGGGTGACGAGCGCGCGGGCGAGGGCGAGGCGTTTTTGCATGCCGCCGGAGAGCTGCGCCGGATAGCGCTTGGCGTCGTTTTCGAGCTCGAGGCGGGCCAGGGCCTCGCGGACGCGGGCGCGAATCTCGGGCTTGGGCAGGAGGGTCGTTTGCTCGAGCGGGAGCGCGACGTTTTCCCAGGCGGTGAGCGAGTCGAGGAGGGCGTTGCCCTGGAACAGGTAGCTGCACCGGGCACGGAAGGCGGCGAGGGCGGCGGGGTCGTCGCGGGAGAGCGGAGCGCCGTCGAAGCAGACCTCGCCGGCGTCGGGCCGGAGCACGCCGGCGAGGCATTTCAGCAGCACGGATTTACCGGTGCCGGACTTGCCCACGATGGCGAGCGCGCGGCCGCGCGGGACGCACAGGGTGACGTCGGCCAGGACCACGCGCTCCCCGAACTGTTTGCGCAAGGAGCGGGTGGCGAGGAGGGGGACGGCGGCGACGGGGGCCGGCGCGAGCGCGGATGTATCCGGATCGCTCATACGAGGAGGGAGGTGATGAGGTAGTCGGCGGCGAGCACGGCGATGCTGGAGAAGACGACGGCGCGGGTGGTCGAGGCGGAGACGGCGCGCGCCCCGGTGGCCCCGGAGCGACGGTGGGCGTGGAAGCCGTTGTGGCAGCAGAGGGCGATGGTGAGGGCGCCAAAGACGAAGGCCTTGAGCAGGCATTGGCCGATGTCGGGCAGGGCGACGGCGCGCTCCACCGAGGACCAATAGACGCTGCCCTGGAGCGGCAGCAGGACGGAGGCGGAGAGCCAGCCGCCCATCAGGCCGACGAGCGCGAACAGCGTGGTCATGATCGGGTAGACGAGGAGGGCGGCAAGAAGGCGGGGGGCGACGAGGAAGCCGTAGGGATCGATGCCCATGGTCTCGAGCGCGTCGATCTGCTCGGAGTTGCGCTGGATGCCGAGCTCGGCGGTGAGGGCCGAGCCGGCCTGGCCGACGAGCATGAGGGCGGCGAGCACGGGGGCGAGTTCGCGGATAAGGCTGTTGGCCACGAGCGGCCCGAGGAGGCTGGCGGAGCCGAAGCCGGCCAGGGTGTGGTAACCCTGGAGCCCGAGGACCAGGCCGGTGAAGAGGCCGACGATGAGGATGACCGGAAGGCAGCGCACGCCCTGCTCGTAGACCGCGCGCACGAGGCGGGGGCCGAGGCGGCGGGAGCCGACGGCCGAGGCGAAGCCGCGCGCGGTGAAGCGGGCGAGATCGCCGGTTTCGGCGACGATGCGCACGGTGGTGTGGCCGAGGGAGGAGAGCACGGGTGGATACAGGAAGCGACGAATGACCAATGTCCAATGGCCAATGGCGAACGGAAAAAAACGCCCGGCGGGTGGTCCATAAGCGCGGGCCGGCGGCGCGGGCCGAGGTCTTGGCGGGGATGTTTGCAGGCGAGGGTAACAGGAAGTCATGTCAGCGGGTCGAAAGTGGCATGGGCGTCTCGCCCATGGGATCGGAAGCGAACGGGCAGGATGCCCATTCGCCCACGGGCGGGACGCCCGTGCCACGCCGGAGGAACCGCCCTGGAATACTCCTATTACACCCGTTTGCAGGCGGGCGCGGAGGAACGCGTTGCCTCGGGTCGGGATTGAGGCTTGGGTGGGCGCACGATGAAAAAATTCCTCAAGATTGTCGCTGTGCTGGTGGTGCTGGGGGTGATCGCGCTCGTGGCGGTCGGCTTCTTTCTGGGGCCGATCGTGACCAAGGCGGTCAATACGGCGGGGCCAAAAATCACGGGCACGCGGGTGGAGCTGGCCTCGGCTTCCATTTCGCCGCTGAACGGGGGCGGGACGCTGGCCGGGCTCTTCGTCGGCAATCCGGAAGGGTGGTCGGGGGACAAGGCGTTTTACCTCGGCGAGGTGCGGGCGAGCGTGCGACCGGCCTCGCTGCTTTCCGACTGCGTGGTGGTGGACGAGGTGTTCATCGAGGCGCCGGAATTCGTTTACGAACAGCGCCTGCTGGGCGGCAGCAACATCGATGCGTTGCTCAAGCAGATCGAGACCAACACGGGCGGCGGGGGCAAGGCGCCGCCCGCGTCGGAACCGGGCGCGGGCGAGCCGATGAAGTTCATCGTGAAGTCGTTCCGCTTGCAGAACGCGAAGATGTCGCTGGTCGCGGCGGGGCAGACGATCACCGTGCCGTTGCCGCCCTTGACCCTCACGGATCTGGGTGTGGCGCAGGGCGGGATAACGGCGGACCAGGTGGCGACGGCGGTGTTGCGACAGGTGCTCGCCCAGATGGGCGTGGCGGCGGCGGGGGCGCTGGTGGATGCCGGCGGGACCTTAATCAAGGGCGGGGCCAAAGGCGCGGAGGGCGTGAAAGACGCCGCGAAGGGCGCGTTTGATAAGCTACGCGGGAAGTAAGGGGCGGGCGATTCGCGCGCGCGGTCGGGCGGGGCGAAGGCGTGGCCGCCGGCGGGTTTGTTCGCAGGTGGGGGCGGGCTGCGCGGGCGATACGGAGGCTAGCACCGCGCCGCCCGGGCCTAGCACGTTGCCGCTCGCAGCCCGGTTGCACGCTTGCGCCCGGGCGCGACGGCTTTTCGGCTCTTCCACCCTCGTTCCTCGCGCCCCGCATATTTTTCGTTTTTCGCCTCCTCCATGAAGATCAACGCCACGCTCACCCCCGCCAAACTCCAGCCCAAGCTCACCCGCCTCTTCGAGCTCGCGGGCGAGAAGATCGACTTGATCAACCGCTCCTGGGACCCCGCCCAGGGCACGCCCGTCTTCACCATCAAGGGCAAGTATACGTCGCGCGGCTGGACCGAGTGGACGCAGGGCTTTCAATTCGGCATGGCGTTCCTGCAATACGATGCGACCGGCGAGGAACGTTACCTCCGGCTCGGCCGCGAAAAGACGCTCAAATACATGGCCTCGCATGTCAGCCACGTCGGCGTGCATGACCATGGCTTCAACAACGTCTCCACCTACGGCAACCTGCGCCGCCTGCTGATCGAGGGCCGCGCCGGCGGCACCGCCGACGAGCTCGCGTACACCGAGCTGGCGCTGAAGGTTTCCGGCGCGGTGCAGGCGGCGCGTTTCGCCCCGACCAACGCGACCGCGCCCTGGTCGCCCCTTGGCGGCGATCACGCGGGCGTCGCGCCGGCCGGCTACGTTTATTCCTTCAACGGCCCGCAATCGCTTTTCGCCGACACCATCCGCTCCATGCGCTCGCTGGTCGTCGCGCACCAGCTCGGCCACGTGCTCATGGGCGAGGGCGACAAGCCGACCAACCTGCTCCACCGCGCCATCAGCCACGCCGCCACGACCGCGCGGTTCAATGTGTTCTTCGGCCAGGGGCGCGACACCTACGACGTGCGCGGGCGCGTGGCCCACGAATCCGTGTTTAACCGGAACGACGGCCAGTTCCGCTGCCCCGGCTCGCAGCAGGGCTACTCCCCCTTCACCACCTGGACGCGCGGCGCGGCCTGGATCATCTGCGGCTATGCCGAACAGCTCGAATACCTCGATACGGTGAAAGACTCCGAACTCGACGCCGCGGGCGGTCGCCGCGCCGTCACCGACCTCTTCCTCGAGACCGCCCGCGCCACCTCCGACTACTACATCGACGGCTACTCCGCCCTCGACGGCGTGCCCTACTGGGACAGCGCCGCGCTCAACACCCATCGCCAGGGCGACTTCACCCGCGCCCCGGCCGATCCCTTCAACGCGCATGAGCCGGTCGATAGCTCGGCCGCCGCCATCGCCGCGCAGGGTTTCATCCGCCTCGGGCTTTACCTCCAGGCCAAGGGCGAAAAAAAGGCCGGTGCGCGCTACCTCCAGGCCGGCTTCACCGTGGCCGACACGCTCTTCACCGACGCCTATCTCGGCACCGATAAAAAACACCAGGGCCTGCTGCTGCACAGTGTCTATCACCGGCCCAACGGCTGGGACCACATTCCGAAGGGCCGCCAGGTGCCCTGCGGCGAAGCCTGCATGTGGGGCGACTACCACGCCATGGAGCTGGCGCTCCTCATCCAGCGCCTGGGCGCCGGCAAATATCTCACGTTTTTCTAACCCCCTTTCCGCTCAAGAACATCCCCTATGCAGCTCGCATACGGCCTCCCGAAACGGAGGCCGTTTTTTTGCGGCCGGAGGTCCCGCGCTGTGCGCTGCGGGCGGCTTACTCCGGATGACACTGAGGGGGGGACGGGCGGGGGAAAATCGCAATAAAAGGCACGGAAAGCACAAAAAATTCGGGCTCGTTTTATACCTTCTGTGGCCCGTCTCCGCGGTAGAGGCAGGCCGGGGTGGTCGCCGGGATGCCGAGCTTTGGAAACCCGGTCAAAAATCGCCGGGGCCGGGGCGGAGGGTGATGGTCTCGGCGACGGTGTTGGCATCGAGGCCGGTGAGGGCGACGACGGCGGCGGCGACGCTGGCGGGGCGCATGAGGCGCTCGGCGGGCACGCCGGAGTTTTCCCAGATGGGGGTCTCGATGGCGCCGGGGTGGATGGCGAGCACGCGCAGACCGCTGCCGCGGGTCTCGGCGCGGAGGGCGGCGGCGAGGCCGGTGAGGCCGTGTTTGGCGACGGTGTAGGCGGCGCAGCCGGGGAGGCCGATCTGGCCGCAGATGGAGCTGATGAAAACGAGGTCGCCGGCGCCGCGGGTTTGCAGGGCGGGGAGGAAGGCGCGGGTGACGAGCCAGGCGGAGCGGAGGTTGGCGGCGATGAGGTCGTCGAAGAGCGCGGCGAGGCTGTCGGCGAACTTGGCGGGGGTGAAACGACCGGCGTTGTTGATCACGATGTCGGGCGCGCGGCGGAACCGTTTTTCCACGGCGGCGGGCAGGCGGGCGACGGTGGCGTCGTCGGTGACGTCGGCGACGAAGGCGTGGGCATCGGCCCCGAGGGCGGTGCAGCGGGCCTCGACGGCGGAGAGTTTGGCGGCGGTGCGGGCGACGAGGGCGAGGCGCACGCCGGGGTGGGCCTGGGTGTAGGCGAGGGCGAGGGCGGCGCCGAGGCCCTGGCTGGCGCCGGTGATGAGGACGAGGGGCGGGCGGGAAACGCGTTTGGGCATGGGCGGGATTTGCCCACGGATGGCGCGGAAGGACACGGAAAAATTTTCCGCGGGGGGGCGAGGGGGAGGGAGAGGACGGAGGGCGCGGGGAGGTAACTGAAAGCGATGACAGTGGAATGTCGGCGGATCGAAATTGGCCTGGGCGTCCCGCCCATGGGATCGGCGGCGAACGGGCAGGATGCCCCTTCGCTCGCGGGCGGGACGCCCGTGCCACGCCGGAGGCACTGCCCTGACTGTTACACCCGGTGGCGTACGGCGGGGTGCGGAGATATTGAACTTACGTTCAATCCTACGGGGGGGCGGGTGACGGGCGACGGACGGCGGGGTGCGGCGACCCCGCCCCACACTTAGCAGATCAGGGTGCGGAAGGCGTCGAAATCGGCGGTGAGCCCGCCGGGGACGCCTTTGCAGATGACGCTCACGGCGTCGTGCGAATGCAGGGACTCGAGGTGGGCGCAGGCGACTTGGAAATCGACGATGCGCGCCTCGCCGGCCAGCTCGGCGTAGACGAGGCGGGCGGCGTCCTCGACGAACTTGATGTGGGCTCCGTTGAGCTCGGCGAAGGCCTGCTCGTCCTCGCGCTTCACCATGACCTGGGTCTCGGTGACGAGGGCGCGCAGGACGTGGGCTTGCAGCTCCTCGAGGTGGAGGCGGGCGCGGGGGGCGAGCTCGACGAGGACGCGGGCCTTGGAGCGCTGGTTGTGCGGGATGCCGTAGACGCCGCGCGCATCGCGGGCGTGCTCGGTGAGCTCGGCGCTGCAGGGGCAGGCGGAGGAGTAGACAAAATCGAGCTCTATGAAGCGGCGGAGAGCGCCGGCGGGTGCGATGCGACCGACGAAAGCGGCCTGGTAATACTGCCAGCCGACGAGGCCGCTGCGCAGGGCGCGCTGGCGCATGGGGTAGGAGAAATCGAGGCGCAGGCGGGCGGCGAGCGCGCCCACCTCCTGGCGGTAGGCGGTGAGAATATCGGCGACGAAATCGGGCGAGACGAGAGCGTCGGCCCGGTCGTAAAAGGAGCGCACGATGCGGCTCATGTTGATGCCTTTGACGCCGGCTTCGAGGGAGACGGTGCCGGTGACGGAGGTCTCCAGGGTGTGCACGGTCTTGCCGTCGCGGGCGCGGTAGCGGAGCGGTAACTTAAAGTTGGATACGCCGACCTGCTGGATGGCGACGGGCGCGCCGGGGATGGCGTCGACGGCCTCCATCATGTCGGGGAGCGAGGCGCGGTAGGCGGGCGTGAGGGCGAAGTCGGCGTCGTAGCGGCGGGCGAGGCGCGGGGCGGGGCCGCCGGCCACGCGGTGCAGATACATCGTCTTGGCGGGCGCGGCCGGCGTGGCGAGGGCGGAAGCCGAATGGGTCACGGGCACGGCGGAAACGGAAGCGGTGGGCGCGGGGGCGGCGTTTTCGGAGGGCGCGCTCTTGCGGGCGCGGCTGCGGACGGCGGGTTTGGCGGGACGGGCGGGCTGGGCGGACATGTCGTTTTTATGGGCTGGGCTGAGCTGCGGGCCGGGCGGTGGGGACGATAACAACGTCCGG
>JBBRHC010000154.1:0-8532 GCA_038223295.1 Opitutales bacterium | reverse complement strand
TGCTTTCGAGGCAAAGCTCCGTATGGCCGATGCTGTAATCTTTTGCCTGTTGCAACCTGGCCCGCAAGCAGAACGGGGAACTGCTGAACACTCTGCAAGCGGGCTTCAAATACATCGAGAACGACTCCTTCCAAAGCACCTTCCAAGGGCTCTTCTCCGAAATTGATCTGGCGTCGCCCAAGCTGGGCCGAACCTACCCCGACCGCAACGCCAAGCTCTGCACCATCATCCAAAGGATCGCCGAAGGTCTGGCGGTCTTCTCCACGGAGTCAGATGCATTGGGCGATGCCTACGAATGCCTGATCGGCCAGTTTGCCGACGGTTCCGGCAAGAAGGCGGGCGAGTTCTACACCCCGCAGCAGCTTTCAGACATCCTCTCCGCCATCGTCACCCTCGACAGCCAGGAGCCGGCCTCCGGCAAGAAGCCGCGATTGGACAAGGTCCTCGATTTCGCCTGCGGCTCCGGCTCCCTGCTCCTTAACGTAAGGAAGAAGATGGGCGCGAATGGCACCGGCAAAATCTTCGGACAGGAAAAGAAGATCACCACCTACAACCTCGCCCGCATGAACATACTGCTGCGCGGGGTGAAGGATTCGGAGTTCGAGATCTACCACGGAGACACCCTGACCAACGACTGGGACATCCTGCGCGAACTGAACCCTGCCAAAAAACCCGCGTTCGATGCCATAGTCGCCAATCCGCCCTTCAGCTATCGCTGGGATACGACCGACGCGATGAGCGACGACGTGCGTTTCAAAAACCACGGCCTCGCCCCCAAGTCCGCCGCCGACTTCGCCTTCCTTCTCCACGACTTCCACTACCTAAAAGAGCAAGGTGTCATGGCCATCATCCTGCCCCACGGCGTCCTCTTCCGCAGCGGCGCCGAGGAACGCATCCGCCAAAAACTCCTAGAAGACGGCCACATCGACACGGTCATCGGCCTGCCCGCCAATCTGTTTTATTCCACCGGCATCCCCGGCTGCATCCTCGTCCTCAAAAAGTGCAAGAAGCCCGACGACGTCCTCTTCATCAACGCCGCCGAGCACTTCGACAAAGGCAAACGCCAGAACCGCCTTACGGAAGAGCACATCGCCGAGATCATCGTCACCTACCAATTCCGAAAGGAAGAGGACCGCTATTCCAAGTGCATCTCGATGGAGCGAATCGCCGAGGAAGGCTACAACCTGAACATCTCCCGCTACATCAGCACCGCCATCGAGGAGGCCGAGATCGACCTTGCCACCACCCACGCATACTTGCTCCGCATCGAACAAGCCACCCGGGAAGCCACCGCGCGTCACAACGCGTTTTTAACTGAACTGGGTCTGCCGACTCTGCCCTGATCTGCAATTTGCCATCTCGATTTTCCGATCATCCCATTCCCTCGTGTCACCGACCTTCCAGCGCTGCCTTTCGGTTCCTTTCGCCTGTTTTGTAGGCTGCCTGCTTCTGCTCGCCCTCGCCGCCTGCACCCCGCGCGAGACCCTCGTTCAGGGGGGAAACCGCACCCAGACCCTCCACCGCAGCGTCGGGCCCGCCTTGGCCGATCTCGATCCGCACCTCGCCTCCTCCCTCGGCGACATCCACGTGCTCTCCGCGCTCTTCGAGGGCCTCGTCGCCGAAGATCCGACCAACCTCTCGCCCGTTCCCGGCGTCGCCACGAGCTGGGAACTCTCCGCCGCTGGCACGGTTTACACGTTTCACCTTCGCCCCGAGGCCCGCTGGTCCGACGGTCGCGCCCTCGTCGCGGAAGATTTTGTCGCCTCCGCCCGCCGCGCCCTCACCCCCGCCCTCGGCGCGCCCAACGCCGCCCTGCTCTACCCCGTCCGCAACGCCGCCGCCTACCACCACGGCACCCTCGCAGACTTTACCCAGGTCGGCATCCGCGCGGCGGCCGCCCACACCCTGGTCATCACCCTCGACCACCCCGTCGCCCACTTCCTCTCCCTGCTTACCCACCCGGTCTGGTTCCCTGTCCCGCTACACGTCATCGCCGCCGCCGGCCCAGCCGACGCCCGCGGCAACCGCTGGGCCGGCTCGCCCGCCACCTTCGTCGGCAATGGTCCTTTTTCCCTCGGCGAATGGCGCCAGGGCCAGGCCATCGTCGCCACCGCCTCGCCCACCTACTGGGACGCCGCCACCGTAAAGCTCCGCGCCGTCCACTTTCACTTCTACGATGGCGTCGACGCCGAGGAGCGCGCTTTCCGCGCCGGCCAGCTCCACCTCACCGAGGCCCTGCCCGCCGGCCGCCTCGACGCCTGGCGCGCCGAGCACCCGGAGCAGCTCCGCACCGACCCTTTTCTCGACGCCTATTTTTACCGGCTCAACACCCGCCTGCCCGCCCTCGCCGATGCCCGAGTGCGCCGCGCGCTTTCCCTCGCCATCGACCGCGAGCAGTTGACCACCACCCTCCTGCGCGGCGGCCAGCGCCCCGCCACCGCTTTCGTCCCGCCCGGCACCGGCGGCTACACCCCGCCCGCCGTCCTGCGCTTCGACCCCGAGGCCGCCCGCGCCCTCCTCGCCGAGGCCGGCCACCCGGGTGGTAAAGACCTGCCCGTGCTAGAGCTGCTCTACACCACCTCGGAAAACCACCGCCGCATCGCCGAGGCCCTCCAGGCCCAGTGGCGCACCGTCCTCGGCGTCGAGACCCGGCTCGCCAACCAGGAACTCGCCAGCCTGCTCGAAGCCCGCCGCACCGGGAATTTTCAACTCCTCCGCAGCTCCTGGGTCGCCGACTACGCCGCGCCCGAGACCTATCTCGATCTCTTCACCACCCACAGCGCGCAAAACTTCACCGGCTGGAGCGATCCCGCCTACGATCAACTCATCCACGCCGCCGCCCGCGCCCCCGACTCCGCCGCCCGCTTCACGCTCCTCCAGCAAGCCGAGACCCGCCTGCTCGACGCCGCGCCCATCATTCCGCTCTACATCAACACCCACATCTACCTGATCCACCCGGCCGTGCGCGGCTGGTCCCCCACCCTGCTCGACCGCCACCCCCTCAAACACGTCAGCCTCGTCCCCTGACCGCGTCGGAGTGTAGGGCGGGGTAGCCGCACCCCGCCGTTCCGCTGCCGCACCTCATCGCCGCTCCGGCGACCAACCCATCGGACATCGAACCGGCGGGATACGGCGATCCAGCCCTACACCTCCGTAGTCAGACCCGCCCTACACTTCCGCCGTCCGGCCTCCGTCCTCCGCGCCCGCCCTCAGCGCCTCGGTCGCCGCAGCCTTATCTACTCCGCCATCCTACGCCCCCAGGGGACAGACCTCACCCGCCACCCACGCTCGGGTAGCTGCCCAGCCACTTCACCAGCGGGCAAAACGCGCGCAACTCCGCCACCGCCTCCTTCATCGCCGCGTCCTCGTAGTGGCCGCTCACGTCGATGAAGAACAAGTAGTCCCACGGCCGCTTCTTGCTCGGGCGCGACTCGACCTTCGACAGGTTCAGCCCGCGGGTGCCAAAGGGCATCAACATCTTCAACAGCGCCCCGGAATTCGCCGCCGCCGCATCGCCCAGCGAGATTACCAAACTCGTCATGTCGCGCCCACCGCCGACCGGCCCCGACGCCCTTTTCCCGATCACGAAAAACCGCGTCGTGTTGTCGTTCCGGTCCTGGATGTTACGCGCCACCACCGGCACTCCCCGCGCCTGCGCCGCCAGTTCCGCCGCGATGGCCGCCGCGCCCGGCTCCTCGCGCGCGATTTCCACCGCCTTGGCCGTGCTCGCCGTGTCGATCAACTGCGCGTTCGGCAGATGCCGCTGCAGCCACGCCCGGCACTGCGCCAGCGCCTGATCTTTCGAGTACACTTTCTCGATCCGCGTCAGCGGCGTGGACGAGATCAGGGCGTGGTTGATCTCCAGGTAGATCTGCGCCACCGCCTTTAAATCACTCTCCACAAACCCGTCCAAGGCTTCGCGCACCGAGCCCTCGGTCGAGTTCTCCATCGGGATTATCCCGTAGTCCACTTCGCCCTTCTCCACCGCGGTGAAAATATCCCCGATGGTCGCGATGGGTTGGTAATCCACGCTCGCGCCAAACTTCTTCATCGCCGCCGCGTGCGTGTAAGTGGCCTCCGGCCCCAAGTAGGCGATTTGCAAGGGCTTCTCCAACGCGATAGCCGCCGACATGATCTCGCGGTAGATCGCCTGGAGCGCCTCGTTCTGGATCGGCCCGCCGTTCAGCGCCGACACCTTGCGCAACACCGCGTCCTCGCGCTCCGGCACGTAGATCTGGCCGCCTGCGCTACGTTTTAAGCGGCCGATTTCGCAGGCCAGGGTCAGGCGTTCATTGAGCACGCGCACCAGCTCGCGGTCGAGCCGGTCGATGCCTTCGCGGATGGGTTGAAGAGGGTCGGCGGACATGAAAGTAAAAATTTAAGATGAACGGGTCGCCGCCCAAAAAAACAAAACCCGCACGCCACGCCACCCTGTTTGTTTTTTTGAGCCTTCCGCGCTTTTTTGCGGTTAAATCATGGTCGGCTGTTCCGTCGTCTCCACCGCCGCCTCGCCACCCGCGCGCCCGATCTCCACCGGAGCGAACGACGGCGACTCGTCCTCGCCGTCCTCCAGCGGCAGCCCCATCTCCGCGTCGGCCGGCGGAGTCACGTTCGCCGCCCGGTTCAGCCACTCGTCGATCTGCCGCGGCGAGAGCACGTCCGAGGCCGGCAGCTCCACCAACGATTTCACCCCCACGAACTCCAAAAATTTGTCCGTCGTCCCGTATTGCAAGGGCCGCCCCGGCAGATCCGCGCGCCCCACGATGTAGACCAGCTCGCGCTCCATCAGTTTGCTCAGACCCGCGTCCGCCGACACCCCGCGTATCGCCTCGATCTCCGAGCGCGTCACCGGCTGTCGATACGCCACCACCGCGAGCGTCTCGATCGCCGATTGCGTGAGTTTCACCGGCGGCGGCTCATCGCGCTGGATGCGGATCCACTTCGCAAAACGCGGATGCGTGACCAACCGGTACCCCTGCGCTCCATCGATTAGCAGATAGATATCGTTCATGGCCCGCAACTCGTCCGCCAGTTGCTCCATCGCGTCCCGGATCTGCGCCGCCGTCACCAAAGCCGGCACATCCGCGTAAAGTTCCACGTCCACCGGCGCCAAGCCCAACGGGTTGATCTCGTCCGCCGTCGTCGCCAAGGCCTGGCCGGTCGCCGCGCCCTCGTCCACCGACACCTCGGTCGCCTCGCCCGGGTCGGTTTCCCCGGCTCCGGAGCCTGGCCCGAGCGTGGCGGTCTGGTCATGGTAGCTCACGAACACCGTCTGGATGTCTTTGATCGTGAGCGGCTGGCTCGACGAAAAGAGCAGAGCCTTGAGCACCAGTTTTAAATTGAACGCCATGCGCGGTAAAAACGCGGAGTAAGCCCCCCGCCCGCCCCGCCGCGCAATCCCGAAAACCCTCCCCGCCTCGCCCCCGGCCCTCCCTCGTCCCCTCCCCCGCCGCTTCCGCCCACGCCTCACCCTCCCCTCAGCCAAAACCCCCCGCAATCCCCCGCATTCACGCTTCCCTCGCACCAAAGCGTCGTTTCGCTGTCACGTTCGTTCCCCCTATGCATAAAGATGTCCCTTGGATCGTATCCCTTTGCGTGCAAGAAGGCGTGCTCGACGCCAAACGCGCCACCGAGCTCGCCTACGGGCTCCCCCCCGGCTCCGATTCGCTCGGCTTTGGCCAGGCCCTGCTCGACCACGAAATCACCACCGACATAGACCTCCTCACTCGCCTCGTCGAGGAGGCCCAGACCCTCGCCGCCACCGGCGCCGAAGCCCCCGCCCTCGCCTTCCCCCCGCCCGCCGCCAAGACCCCGGCCGCCCTCGATCCCGCCTGGCTCGCGGTGCAGCCCGCCCAGATCACCGCCCACGCCGGCAACGTCGATTTCAGCGGCGTCGCCACCCTGCCCGACACCGAGGTGCGCGCCTTCATGCTCGGCCTGCTCGCCACCGTGCAGGGCCTCGGCGCCAGCGACCTCCACCTCTCCGCCGGCGCCCCGCCCTACGTGCGCAACATGCGCTCCCTCTCCTTTCTCAACTCCACCCCCCTCACCACCGCCGAGTCCCGCCGCCTCAACCTCTCCCTCCTCGCCCCCGACGCGATCGAGCACTTCACCAAAAAACACGACTACGACTACGCCCTGGCCATGGAGGGCGGCCGCCGCATCCGCGTGAATCTCATGGACCACAAGGACGGCACCAAGGGCACCTACCGCATCGTCCCCGAGCACGTCCGCACCCCCGACGAGCTAGGCTTCAAAAACACCGCCGTCATCGAAAAACTCCTCAGCTACCACAACGGCCTCATCCTCGTCACCGGCCCCGTCGGCGCCGGCAAGACCACCACCCTGAACTCCCTCATCGACCAGCTCAACCGCACCCGCGACGACCACGTCATCACCGTCGAGGATCCCATCGAGTTCCTCCACCAAAGCCAGGGCTGCAACATCACCCAGCGCCAGGCCGGCCACCACACCAACACCTTCGCCACCGCGCTCAAAGCCGCCCTCCGCGAAGACCCCGACGTCATCGTCATCGGCGAGCTCCGCGACCTCGAAACCATCGAGATGGCCATCAGCGCATCCGAGACGGGCCACCTCGTCATCGGCACCATGCACACCAGCGATTCCACCTCCACGCTGAACCGCATCCTCGACGTCTTTCCCCCCGGCCAGCAGTCCCAGATCCGCGCCATGGTGGCGCAGAGTCTCCGGGGTATCATCTGCCAGCGCCTCCTCCCCGCCAAGGCCGGCGGCATCGCCCTCGCCGCCGAGATCCTGGTCAATACCCTCGCCGTCTCCTCCATGGTCCGCGACGGCAAGACCCAGGGCATCCCCAGCGCCCTCGATACCGGCAAACGCGAAGGCATGATCTCCATGGATAACTCCATCCTCGAGCTCTGGAAAGAGGGCAAAATCACCGCCGAGGTAGCCCGCACCAACATCCTCAACAAAGCCGTCCGCCAAGCCGTCCCCGGCAACGATTAAAAGTTCGCCCGCAGGCGCGCACGTCGGCGCGCGGCCCGCCCTCCGTCCCTCCGGCCATCATCCTTCATCCATCTCCCTTCGTCCATTTCCGCCCCCCCATGCCCGCGATCGATCTCCTCCTCCGCTCCATGCGCGCCAAAGACGGCTCCGACCTCCACATGATGGTCGGCATCCAACCGCGCGCCCGCGTCTCCGGCTCCCTCGTCAACCTCACCGAGTTCCCCAAAGTCACCCCCGAGCGCATGGAGGAACTGCTCGAGGAAATCTGCGCCCCCCACCGCTGGCAGCACTACCTGAAGCACCACGACCTCGACTTCGCCTACGAGATCCCCGGCCTCGCCCGCTTCCGCGTCAACTACCTGCGCAACGCCTGGGGCATGGCCGCCGTCTTCCGCCAAATCCCCGCCAAGATCATCTCCTTCGACGACCTCAAGCTCCCCGTCGCGCTCAAAAAACTCTGCCAGCTCCGCGAGGGCCTGGTCCTCGTCACCGGCCCCACCGGCAGCGGCAAGTCCACCACGCTCGCCGCCATGATGGACTACATCAACGTCAACACCACACGCCACATCATCACGGTCGAGGACCCCATCGAGTTCGTCCACACCAACAAAAAATCCATTATCGTCCACCGCGAGGTCCTCGAGCACACCGAGTCCTTCGCCGACGCCCTCAAAGGCGCCATGCGCGCCGACCCCGACATCATCCTCGTCGGCGAGATGCGCCAGCTCGAGACCATCCGCCTCGCCCTCGGCTGCGCCTCCATGGGCATGCTCGTTTTCGCCACCCTCCACACCAACAACGCCCCCAAGACCATCGACCGCATCATCGACGCCTTCCCCGCCGACGAGCAAAATCAGATCCGCGTCACCCTCGGCTCCTGCCTGCGCGGCGTCGTCTCCCAGCTTCTCTGCAAAAAGAAGGCCGGCGGCCGCTGCGCCGTACACGAGATCCTCCTCCCTCACGACGCCCTCGGCGGCACCATCCGCGCCGGCAACATCTCCGCCATCCGCAACATCATCGAAGGCTCCATGGCTGACGGCATGATCTCGATGGATACCTCCCTGCGCCGCCGCTTCGACGCCGGTGAGATCAGCGCCCGCGAGGCCTACATGAAATCAACCGACAAAACCTCCTTCGACACCCTCCTCGCCGCCGAAACCGCCGCCGCCGGCCCCGCCACCCCCCCCATCGCTAGCCCACGAAAGGGAGTAGCCACAAAAGGCACAAAAAACGCAAAAATGAACCATCCGACCGAGAGGCATTGGTGCGTGCCACACGTGGGCCTTATCCGAGGATAAGTTTCTTGGTCTCCTTTTGTTTTTTTGTGCCTTTTGTGCCTAAAATCATGGGGTTGTGAATTGATTCCGATGGTGAAACTCTCACCCGAACCAGCAATTGGACGCCTACCTAACCCGAGTTCGGCGTTCCTGAAGTTAAGTGACTGATAGTGAACGCTAAGTTTTCGAAAGGCACTACAGGAATTGATTTTCTCATGTTGGGCAAAAGTTGTGGCTCAGCCGGAGCGCGATCTTGGGCATCCTGCGTGAT
>JBBRHC010000153.1:0-8564 GCA_038223295.1 Opitutales bacterium | reverse complement strand
GCGGCGGGGCGGGGGGCCCCCCGCGGGGGGGCACCAGTCCCGGGGGGGGGGGGGGGGGCGGGGGGGGGGGGGTGTGGTCCGCGGGGGACGACTTGGAGGCGTCGCGGGGGGCGCAGGCGGAGAGCAGGGCGACGGCGAGGGCGGCGAGCGCGGGGAAGGCGGAGAAGCTTGTGGCGGGGACGTGAAGCCGGGGACGTCGGGAAGTGGGGGAGGGGCTGGGCATGCGCCCTTGTTAGCAGGAGCCTTGCCGCGGGGAGAGCTGAGGGTGGACGGAGCGGCGGGATGCGGCGATCCCGCCCTAAAATTAGGCGAGGGTGAGGCGGGTCTGCTCTTGCTGGCGGAAAGTGCCGGGGGAGATGCCGGTGCGCAGGCGAAAGAAACGGCCAAAGTAGGACGGGTCCTGAAATTGGAGTTCGTAGGCGATCTGGGCGATCGTCATCGGCGAGTAAACGAGCAGGCGGCGGGCCTCGAGGAGCAGTCGATCATGGATATGGTCGCTGGCGGAGCGGCCGGTGTGGCGGCGGAGCTCCTCGTTCAGGTGGGAGCGCGACACTTGGAGCAACTTGGCGTAGTCGGAGACCTTGAGCAGCTTTGGGAAGTTCTGGTCGAGGGCGATGCGGAAGCGCTGCGGCAGGCCGGCGGCGACGGCCTCGGCGGGGCGCGTGGCGGTTTGTTCGCGGGTATGCAGGTGGCGGCGGGTCTTGCTGAGGATGATGGTGATGAAGGCGCGCACGATGTCGTCTCGACCGGGGAGCACGCGGGCGGCCTCGGTGAGGAGTTGGGCGAAGTGGCGGGCCATGTCGTCGGCATCCAGGCCGGAAAGGGAGAGGAGGGGGCAGGCGGCCTCGTGGAGGTAGGGCAGGCGGCCGATGAGGCCGGGGTAGTCGGCGTCGGCGTTGAAGAAGGATTGGGGGAAGCCGAACATGATGCCGCGCGGCTCGATGGCGTGGTTCCAAGCGTGCAGGCGACCGGGCGCGAAGAAAGCGAGGGTGGGGCCGGAGAACTCGTAAGTGGCGAGGTCGCAACGCAGCGAACCGCTGCCTTCATCGAGCCAGAGGATTTGAAAAAAATCGTGGCGGTGCGGGTGCGAGCGGACTTGGCGGGGGTCGAGACTTTCCTCGTAGCGAAAGACATGGAACGAGCCGGGGCTACGGAAGCCCTGGCGGTAACCGGCGAAGGGCAGATCGGCGATAGGCTCGGCGGTCGGGGCGGAACGAGTGATTTTCACCATACTCATGATAAGCATAACCGGGACCAAGCGGGGTGGGTGGGATTACGCTCGCGCGTGTGTGCGTGCGAACGTGTCGGGCACCCCGGAGGGGCGAGGACCGATGAAGGCGGCGCGCGGAGAACCTAGGTGCCAGAACTAAAGCTAAATTGCCGGACGGGGGCGGAGAGGGAACTCGACCAAAAACAAGGAGTTCAGAACGGCCGTATAAGAGTACGGATACCAGACTCTCGGGGGGAATTGGTATCCGCTGATTCTTTTGGCGTCGTCTTGTCTGCTTCCGTCTCAATGACGCCGGTCCTCAGCGCAGCTTGGCGGTCTCTTCCGCCAGGATTTTGGCGGGCAGCGGGTAGTAACCCTCTTTTTTCACGACTTCCTGGCCCAGCGGGCTGAGCACGAAGGTCATAAACTCGCGCTGCAGGTCGCTCATCGGGGCGGCCGGGTTGCGGTTCAGGGCCAACAGCAGCGGGCGAGCCAGCGGGTAAGTGCCGTCCAGCGCAGTCTCTTCCGCCGGAGCCACGTAACGCGCTCCGGTTTCCTTGGCCAGGGGCACCATCGCCACGCCGGGCGTTTTGTAGCC
This sequence comes from Opitutales bacterium, assembly GCA_038223295.1. Lineage (GTDB taxonomy): Bacteria > Verrucomicrobiota > Verrucomicrobiia > Opitutales > Opitutaceae > IMCC26134_A. The sequence continues at coordinate 6,756 of JBBRHC010000153.1, read as the reverse complement.
GACGCCGGAAAAACCGATGCCGAATTTATCGCCCTCCACCTTTTCGACCACCATCGCACTGCTTGGCTGCTCCGCCACCCACGCGCCGAACTCGCCTTTGCTCAGGGCGGTGTCGCGGAAAAACCCATAGGTGCCCGAGGCGCGGTTGCGCCCATACACGCGGATGGGCGCGTTTGCCCACTCGGCGGTCAGGCCGAGCTGGCCCCAGGCAGCGAGTTGCTCCTTCTCGCCGCGCTTGCGCGAGGCCGAGAAAATCGCGTCCACCTGCGCCATCGTGAGGCCCGTCTTGGCGAGGGGATTATCCGGGTGAACGTAGATGCCCAGCGCGTCGATCGCGGTGCGTATCTGCGTGGCGTCATAGCCGAAACGCTCGCGGAATTTGGCGGCCTCGGCCTCCAGCATCGGGCGGCTCATCGGACCGATGTCCGACTGGTTTTCCATCAAGGCAGGAGTCGCCGTCGAGGTGCCGCGTCCTTCGTGGAGGATGCGCAGATTGGGATGATATTTGGAGAAAATTTCTTCCCAGCTCGCCACCACCAGATCCATCGTGTCCGAGCCGATAGAGCGCAAGCGCCCGTGCACCAAGATCTTCGGTTTGTAGCGTGGATCCAGCGCGGGCTCCGCGGCCACCACTGCGGGGGGCTGGGCCGCCGGAGCGGTCGCGCTCGACGGCGCCGGAGTGGCCGCGACCACCGGTCTCGTCGAAGTCACGGTGGCGGGAGCGGTGGTCGCGCTGGAGGCGGGGGTGGCGCGGGCGGTCGAACTCTCGTTCATCATCTCGTTGATGATTTGCTGCGCCTGCCCTTCGGTGATCACGCCGCGAGCCTTTAAATCCAGGATGCGCGCTATCTCGGCGGCCCGCGTGTCAGGGGCTGCCGGGGTGGCGGGCGTCGTGGCGGTGGACGCCGGTTTTGGCGCCACCTTGGTCGCCGTGGTCTCGCGCTTCGCCACCGGAGGGGTCACGGGCACTTGGCAGCCATTGAACAAAAACAGGGCGGACGCGGCCGCGACGGAAACGATGTGGGTTTTCATGAGAAAAATAAACACGCGGGACGCACGACAGCTCCATCGCGTCGGTCCGCGTTACGGGGCGATCAATTCGGGCTCTTGGACCACACGCAGGCCGATGTAGCCGGTGGCCACCACGGGGGAAAATTCCCATCTATTAGAGGAGCGGGCGTCGCTGGCCGAGGAGTTCCAGCCTCCACCGCGCACCACGCGCATGGCGAGGTCCACGCGTCCCATGGTGTCATCCGCCGGCCCGCGCGGATCGACCGCTTCGCCGGTGGCGTAAGGTGCGCTCCAGTCCGCGCACCATTCCCAGACGTTGCCATGCATGTCGCGCAAACCCCAGGCGTTGGCCTGGCCGACCGTCCCCGCCGCCGTCGGGGCGAAGGTCGCCGTCGGGGTGCCGTCGTCGATGTTGGCCTCGCGCGCCGAAAGCGAATCCACCCCGATGCCGAAGGCCGTGGTCGTCCCCGCGCGGCACGCGTACTCCCACTCCGCCTCGGTCGGCAGCCGGTAGGTTTTGCCCTCCAGGGCGGAGAGTTTGGCGCAAAACTCGCGCGCCTCGTCCCAGCGTATGCTGTGCATCGGCAAGTCAGGCCCGAGAGCCTTGGATTTCGCCGGTGCCGTCGTGATCACTCGGGCCGCCGCGCCGGCCCCGAAGACCGCGTCCCACTGCCGTTGCGTCACCTCGTTTACGCCGAGGAAAAAGCCCCGCGTCAAACGCACCTTCGCCTGCACTTCATCCGTCGCGCGCCCGGGCTCGCCCGCCCGGCTGCCGCGCACGAAATCACCTGGCGGCACATACACCAAATCCACCCCGATCGACGAGCGCAGGGCTTGTGCGGGTTTAAATTTGTACGCGTAAAGATGAGCCCGCGCCGCCGCTTGCTGGGGGGCCAAACGCAGCACGCGTTCGTAAAAATAAGTCGCCAGCTCGAGGTCGCCGCGCCCGACCGCCGCCGTCGCCACGCTCGCGAGCTGCACCGCGATCTCCGTCTGGGCCAGGGGCACGAGGGCTATCGCCTCCTCGCGTCGGGCCACCGATTCCGCCCACACTCCGGTCTGCGCCGCCGCATCGGCCTGAGCCAAGGCGAGGCGAAGCTTCTGCGCCTCGGGCGTGGTGTGTTCCTCCAGTTTGATACCGCGCAGGGCCGACGCTTCATCCGCATAGGTGGCCTCCACGCTGCGGGTGACCACGGGGCCTAGGCTGCTTACCGCGTCCGCATAGGCGCCGCCGCTCGCGCGCAAGGTAGCCTGCGCCAAGACCGCGCGCTGCGCGGGCTCCAGAGTCATCTTCGACGCACGATCCGCCAGCGCGGTATAATCGGCCTTGGCATCTCGTTTGACCACCGGTGCCGTGGCCGATGCCGGTGCCTGCGCCGCAGCGCCTCCGGTCGGGGCGGGCACGGCTGCCGGCTCGACCGGTTTCTTGCCGCTCATGATCAAACCCGCGCCGGCGGCCGCCGCCAAAATACAGACCACCACGACGATCACCGGAGCCGACGATTTTTTGGGCGCCGGTTTCTCCGGAGGCGGGGGAGGGGCTGGAGCGGGGGTCGGCTTCCCTGGAGGCGGAGTCATGGGCGGCGTGCTGGCCGGACCCCTCTCCGCAGGCGCGGGAAAGGGTGCGCGGGTGCGCGCCGCGAAAGGAGAATTGTTACCGCCGTTGGGAGTGCTCATGAAAACTTAAACCGCCAGTTTAACCCTGGGCCTCGGACGTCGCGCGTTTGCCCGGACCCGCCTCGGCGGTCTGGCGCGCCAACTCGCCACTACGACGAAAAAAGTCCCGCTCGTCGGTTTGCAGCGCCTGTTCGCGCTGCTCCAGCAAAGCCTCGCGCTCGTCAAGCTGGCGCTCGCGCCGCGTCAGGCTCGCCTCCCGCTTGTCGAGTTCCTTTGCGCGCTCCGAATCCCCGCTTGTGCCCGCAGGCTCGGCGCGAAGCTGCATCGCGCAAAGAGGACGCAGCCCCTCGATCTCCACCCCCGCCACATCCTCAATCCGTTCGTAGCGTTGACCACTTCCCACTGGCAAGAGGGCTAGCTGTTCGCCCAGGGTATCGGAAAACAACACCAGTCCGGCGAGATCCGGGTTGGCCAGAAGACGGCGCAAATCATCGACCAACGCGGCGCCGGCGAGATTGCTGAAAGCGGATAGGGGAACAACTGGGACGCTCATAAGGCCGCACCGGATAGCCCCCGAGAGTGGATTCCGCAAAGGTCAATACACCCCGGCTCCGGGATTTAACTTGCCTGTCACGCGAGCGACACTTGAGGGGGTGTTTTTGGCATTTTAGTAGCAGATTGCCGCGTATTCGCAAACCCATTACCGGCCCCACGCGAACCATCGGCGAAAGTGGTTTTGTTGTTAATAAAAAATGAAGTTTCCCCTGCTTCTCCGTCACCTAACCTTTTAGGCGGTCTGCTTTTTCACCGACATGAAAATCCTCTTCGCTTGCCTCGCCCTCGCCACGGTGCTCTTCGCCACCGGGTGTTCGTCCACGTATTACAACACCTTGGAAAAATTCGGTTACGCGAAACGCGACCTTTTGGTGGATCGGGTGGAAAAAGCCCAGGAATCGCAAACCGAGGCCAAGGAGCAGTTCGCCAGTGCGCTGGAGAAGTTTCTCGCCGTCACGAAAATCCAGGGGGGCGACCTCCAGGAAAAATACGAGGCGATGAGCGCGGAGTTCAAACGCAGCGAGGCCCGCGCCGAGGAGGTTCGCGAGCGCATCAACGCCGTCGAGAGCGTCGCCGATGCGCTCTTCAGCGAGTGGAAACAAGAACTCAGGCAATACTCCAGCGCCACGCTCCGCAGCGAAAGCCAGCGCCAGCTCGACGCCACCCGTCGCGACTACGAAAACGTCCTCCGCCTGATGCGCCGCGCCGCCGAACGCATGGACCCGGTCATCGGCACGTTCCGCGACCAGGTCCTCTTCCTGAAGCACAACCTCAACGCCCGCGCTCTCGCATCCCTCAGCTCCACCAACCGTGATCTCGAGTCCGATATCGCCCGCCTCATCGCCGACATGGAAACCTCCATCCGCGAGGCCGAGGTCTTCATCCAATCGCTCCGAACGGCGGACACGAAGTAGTGCTGATTCGACTCTGTTAAAATGCCGATATAGCCGCAAAAAAGTAGCGGAAGACGCAAAAAGCAGGGTTGGTTTTTGCGCTTTTAGTGCATTTTCGCGGCACATTCTCCGGCTGTTTTCATGATTTTTAAAGTCCTCGGCCAATGTTACCAAAGTAGGTGGAATTTGATTTTGCGCGCCGTGCGGTCGGCCTGATCGCGCCCCGCTCATTCTAATTCGCGATCAAAATGAGACTATCATCAAAAAATTGGCCAGGGACGGCCAACGCGACAAAAAGCATCCGATGTAGGGTTGGCCGTCCTCGGCCAATTAGAATCACTTTGAAAGCGAATTGGAATCAGGCGAGGCGGCGCGCGGCGGCTTGGGCGCGAAGGCACAGCTCGGCGGCCTTGAAGATGTGGCGCTGGGTCATGGCTTTCTCGGTGCGGTGCAGGCAGTCGAGGATCAGCTCGCCGAAGAAGCGGAAGCCGACCTGGCCGGCGACGTGGAGGTGGTGCTCGCCTTTTTCGTCGACGAGATAGACATGGTCTCCGGTTTTTTCGCGGCCGACGTCGATGTATTTGCGCAGCTCGATGTAGCCCTTGGTGCCGAGGATGGTCAGGCGGCCATCTCCCCAGGTGCCCAGGCCGGGCGGGGTGAACCAGTCGACGCGCACGTAGTTGGTCGCGCCGTTGTCGCCGATGAGGTTGGCCTCGCCGAAGTCCTCGAACTCGGGGGTGGCGGGGTTGGCGTAGTTAGCCACGGCGGCGTGGGCGACGACGGCATCGGTCGCGCCGGTAAAGGTGAGGAATTGCTCGAATTGGTGGCTGCCGATGTCGCAGAGGATGCCGCCGAAATGCTCTTTTTTGAAGAACCAGTCGGGACGTCCGGTGCCGAGGCGGTGAGGCCCGAGGCCGATGACCTGGAGCACCCGACCGATGGCGCCCTGCTGCACGAGCTCGGTGGCATACATGGCTGACTCGACGTGGAGGCGCTCGCTGAAATAGACCGCGTATTTCCGCCCGGTGCGGGCGACGACGGCCTTGGCGGCGTCTAGCTGGTCGAGGTTGGTGAAGGGCGTCTTGTCGGTGAAGTAGTCCTTTCCCGCCTCCATGACGCGGCAGCCGATCGCGCCGCGCAGATTCGGGATCGCGGCGGCGGCCACGAGGTGGACGGCGGGGTCGGCGAGGATCTCGTCAAAGGAGCGGGCGACCTTCGCGCCCGGGAAACGCGCGGCCAGGGTCTCGGCGCGGGCGGGGTCGCCATCGTAGACCCACTTCAACTGGCCGCCGGCCTCGACGAGGCCGTTGCACTGGCCGTTGATGTGGCCGTGATCGAGGTAGGCGGCGGCGAAGATGAATTCGCCGGGCTGCACCACGGGACTGGGTTTGCCCTGGGGGGCGTAGTTCATGCCGTCGGATTTTTGGCTCATGGGTAGGGCGGGGAGCGGTGTGCTCATGAGCCGGAGACTGTGAGCGCGGGCGGACGCAGGCTAATCGCTGCGGCCTGCAAACAGGTTCGGGGACGGGGGCTGGGCACCCGTCGGGAACGTTCGAGCGCGGTTCTATTGAACGAGGGTGGCCTTGGTCTGCTCGGCCAGGGCGGCGATGGCGCGTTCGAGCGGGCGGCGGGCGGCTTTGTCCATGCGGTCGATGAAGAGGGTGCCGTTGAGGTGGTCCACCTCGTGCTGGATGCAGCGCCCGAAGAGGCCGTTGCAGGTCAGGGTGTGCGGCGTGCCTTGCGCGTCCTGAAACGTGACGCGGACCAGATCGGGGCGGGAAATGTCGCCGCGGATTTCGGGGAAGGAGAGGCAACCCTCCTCATACGACGTTTTGGCGGAGGGCAGCAGCTCGACCTTGGGGTTGGCCAACACCAGGGGCATGATGAGTTCGAGCGGGGCCTGGGCGCCGTCGAGCACCCAACTGAAATCGCGGTCGGTCTCGCGCATGTCGACGACGCAGAGCTGGATGGCGCGTCCGATTTGTTGGGCGGCGAGGCCGATGCCGCGCGCGTCGTGCATGGTCGCGACCATATCGGCGGCGAGTCTGACGAGGTCCGCGTCAAAGGCGGCCACGGGCGCGCCTTTTTGGCGGAGGACGGGGGCATTGTAGTGAACAATCGCGAGCGTCATGGGTCGGTAGAGGAACGTTAAAGCCGTCAAGTCGGGGCAGAGTGGATTTGCCACCTCGCCCCGCAAATCAATAGTGCCCGTTCCCGACCGCGTGATGACCGTCCCTCTATCCCCCGCCCACCCCGTCGGCCGGCTCCGCTTGTGGGGTGCATGGGTGCTCGGGGCGGCGCTGCTTTTGGCGGCGTGGGCCGTGCCGGTGCATCTGCGCTCGCTCGCGCCGGCGCTGTTGGTCGAGGCCGGGGCGGGCACGCCTTCGCTGGCCGAGCTGGGCGAGGCGCGTCTCGAAGCGGCGCAGCCGGGACCGGCGGCGCTGCTGCTCGCGGGTGAACGTGCGGCGGCGCGCGATCCGGGCGCGGTGTCGGCGCTCGCCCGCCTGGAGAACGCGCTCAAGGCGTTCGCGCAACGCGAGCCGGCGCTGATGCCGTGGGGCGGGGACGACCCGTTTTTGCTCCCGCTGGCGCGGCAGCCTGGGGCGCGCGCGGCGGTGGAGAAAGGCGAGAGCGCGCCGGTGTTGAGGTTTTTTGTGAACGCCGAGGCGCGGGTGGCGCT
>JBBRHC010000152.1:0-8662 GCA_038223295.1 Opitutales bacterium | reverse complement strand
CGCGGCGTGCGACGAATCGCGGATCCGCGTCGTTTTGATGAGGACTGATGACCCGATGACGCGGGTTCAAATGAGGAAGACATGGGAGTAAACAAAGGATGGGCGTATCAGAACAAACGCTCGGGGACCCAAATGCGGTCGCCGGGGAAAATAACGATATCGGCCCGGTCACGACCTGCCGAACGGCGACCACTTATGCTTTTTTCAAGATCCACGGTTATGACGGTTTCCTTCCCTTCCGCGTCGCGACGCGTGATGGTTACGGCATCGGATCTGGAGATCGGAATAAAGCCGCCTACCCGGGTTATCACCTCCACGACGTCCAGCGTGGTGACGTCGCGCGGGAAGAGCACGGTGCCCGGGGCGCGAACCGCGCCTAGGACCGAAACCTCGCGAGGAAAATACGCGCTGACGACGAGGTTGACGACGGGCTCTTTCAGAAACTGGCGCTCCCGGTACAGAGCTTCAAGGGCGCGCTCGGCCTCGCGCACGCTCTTGCCGATGATCGCCACTTCCCCTATCAAAGGCAGACGCACTTCGCCCGTCCGGGCGATGGTCTTGACGGCGGCAAGATCGGGCTCGTTGTAGACCGTGATGCTAATCGTATCGCCCACGCTCAAACGATAACTCGGATCGGTACCCCCAGAGGAATCGCTCGGCTTGGCCTCCGTGCGGACGTCTATGTCGGTGACGGAGACAGATGCATTTTCTGAATTCTTAGACTCGGCGGCCACTACTTTTGTAAGAAATGTCGGATGAACCAGAATCAGCGCGGTGACCGCGCTATAGAGGAGGTTTTTGATACGCGTCATAGGAAAAACAGGGGGCGTTTAGAAACGGTAGGTAAGACTGAGGTTGGTGAGGTGTCGGTCATAGGTGGACTCGCTGATTCCGGAGTCCGTCGTGCTGAAGGAATGCGAGAGCGCGGCGTCCCACGAACGCGCGAACCTGTAGTTCAAACTACCGCCGGCGGAGATGGTCTTATCCTCGCGATCCACCGTGCTGTAGGAGGACCAATCATGGCTCACATAAAGACTGCCCTCGAGATTCGTCCTGAGGGCCTGATTCAGCCCAAGACGCACGTTGGTCGAAACGATGGACAAATCGTTCGCCGAGAGTCTTTGGGATCGAGTGACCCCAAAAGTGACATCCGTGGTGGAGCGGGCTTGCCAGGCGAGGCTGATGAAGCCGGTGAACTCTTCACTACCGGTATCATTGATACCTGGAGTGGCGGAATTTTGATAGGCTATGCCGAACCTGGATTCGATCTTGGGGAAATACTTCTTGGGAAGAAAGGGGCCGTCGAGCCCCGCGCTGATCACCGAACCGGATTGCCGTTTCACTCCCGCATCGGTCTCGGCGGCCGAGCGATTCAGGATGCGATATCCATACGAAGCCCGCGCCCGGAGGGCCTCACGGGCGAAGGCTCGGCTCAGCCCGGCGGTAAACAAATATGACGACTGATCAAGCGCGACGCCTCGATCATTCTCACCCGAGCTCTCAAGTTGGTCGTAATTGGCGGCAAGGTGAAGCGTGTTGCCGTAGAAAAAGTCCTTGTAGCCGTAGGCAACCTGCGTGCCCAAGGTCTTTTGATTACTGGCCACGGATCGCTCGGTATCGGTGTGATTGATGCTGGCGGACACATCGGTGCGAGGGCCCGACGCAAGAGCGGCCCGAGTGGCGATGGTGGTGGTCTGTTTTTGAACCCGTGCATTAAGGTCGGTGTCGAGGTCCGAAGATTCAAGATACGCGGCGGAGGCGGAGCCGGAGTAGTTGCGAATATCGGAATCCGGCAAGGTCAGGGCGAAAATGGCGTCGAGATTCTCCTGATTGAGCTGAGTCTGCTCGTCGTAGCGAATCACGCTGACCCCGAAACTTGCCGAGGCCTCTATCAACGCGGCCTGCCGAATATAGGAAACGCCGGGGCGTACGGTGGCGGAATAATCATCCGTGGCATCCCTGACTCCGAATACATTGGAATCGTAGGTCGCCGTGGCGGTGATGGAGGGCGTAACTTCGCCGCGCCCTATGGGAATGCTGGCGAAGGCCGGACTGGATAAGGCCGCGAAACTGGCGGCCGCGAACATGGTTTTCATGGGATGCAAAATAGGCGCGCGGGCATCGCGTCGTGTTGGATTTTGAAACACGCTGCCGCCATTGACCTCGTCTCCGGAGGAGAAAGAGGGTGGATCAAAACTGACGCGTCCGGGGGCTCAGACGGCGGCTTGCGACACGAGAGCACCAGAGGTGCGCAACGCGGCGGGCACGTTTTTAGGCAAATCTCCGCGCCCCATCAACTGATCGGCGGGAAGGCTGATCTCGACCTCGTGGCCGAGAAGATTGAGCAAAACACAAACACGATCATGGCCGGGCTCGAATTCGCGCACCCGGCCCTCGGTGCCACGAAAGCAACCGGCCGCCACACGCACCCAATCACCCTCGGCAAACACCGGCGATATCGGGGCGCTCTCCGTGGGCTCCGCATGTTGCCGGAGGTGCGCGATCGTGGCATCCGCGAGACGGGATGGAGGACCGCCGAAAGTCACCAGACCAAGCACGCCCGTCGTGCTTACAACGCGCCGCACCTGGTCGGGATAATCGAAACGCGCGAACAGGTAGCCGGGGAACAAAGCCTCGGTGGTCATGGCCACGTCGCCCCGCCGATTCTCGCGACGCACGCGAATGCGCGGCGCAAAGGCCTCGACCTCCGCCCGTCGGGCCAGATTCATCGCGGCCACGTGCTCCCGCCGACCTTCGCCGCGCAGGCAAAACCAGCCAAGTCCGCAGGCATCCAAGAGGGGCCGAAGCACCGAGGAGCAAGCCTCGGGGGCGGACGGACGGGCCAGGCAAAGCGGTGTGGTGGTAGCGGCAAACATCACTACAAGACGCCTCCCGTTCGGATCCGTGATTGGCAAGAGACAACACCCTAGTCGGTGCCCAATCAGGGTTTCCCTTAGCAAGTATAGGCGGAGCCGCGCCGGAGCGTCGAAGGGGCGGGCCTGATTACGCGCAGGCGAGAGGTGGGATACCTTCCCCCACCCCACCCAGGAGAACACATCCATGCTCAAACATCGTCAAGACGGGCTGATCGTACTTCACGGTTCCCTCCTTCTTATCCTAGTCGCGGCGGCCTACATCGGCTCGCTTGTTTTCGTCAAAACGTTCGGACTCATCACGCTCAACGCCGAGGTAAACTGGGGCCTCTATCTGAGCGCCGTGCTTGTAGCCATGGCGTGGATACATCGCGGCCTCGAAGGGGTTGGCGAACGCCTCGGTTCGCTTAGCTGGCGAGAGGCTCTGCGGCTCACCTTGCAACAGCTGACACGGCTCATGGTCGTCGTCTTCACCCTCGCGTTTCTGATGAAGGATGCCGCGGTGTCCCGGGCGTTTCTCATCGGATTCCTCGGTTTGGCGGCCGTACTGATGTTCACCGCAAATCTCCTGTTGACCCGCGTGTTTGCCGCCGCCTTTTACCGCCGCCAAAGATTGCGCACGGTGATCGCCGCCCCCGCCGACCAGGCGCGGCAGCTAGACGCCTGGCTGACCACCCAAGGCCACCTGGGCATCGACCCGATCGGCTACGTGTCGCCCGACCAGGAAGGCAAAGAGACGCCGACCGACGAGAGGCGACTGGGCAATCTGGAGGACCTGCCCGACATAGTCGCCCGACACGGAGCGGACCAAGTGGTGTTTGACCGGGGGGAATTCGGCGGCGGCGACCTCGCGCCCGTCGTGCTGGCGGTCGAGCGCGCGCACTGCCGGGTGAGGTTCTTCGTGAACATGTATTCAGTTTTCGGATGCAATCCGGGCATGATAGAGCACAATGACCACTACGCGTTCGCCACCTCCACCCCCGAGCCGCTGGACAACCCGGTCAACCGCCTGCTCAAACGCGCCCTCGACGTCGCCGTCGCCCTGCCGGCGGTGGTGCTCGTGCTACCGCCCCTCACCCTGGTCGTCTGGGTGATGCAGCGCCTGGAGTCCCCCGGTCCCGTGTTTCACGGCCAGCTACGCTCCGGCCTGAATCGCGAGCGGTTCCGCATCTATAAATTCCGGACGATGCACATCGGCCACGAGCACGCGCGTGCGGCGCAAGCGACGGTCGGCGACGCGCGGATTTATCCCTTCGGTCGTTTCCTGCGGCGCACCAGTCTCGACGAGATTCCGCAGTTTCTAAACGTGATCATGGGCTCGATGAGTGTGAGCGGTCCTCGCCCGCATCTGCTGGAACACGACGAGCGATTCGCCCGGATAGAGCACGCCTATTTCAAACGTCACTTCGTGAAACCCGGCATCACGGGACTCGCGCAAAGCAAAGGTTTCCGCGGCGAGCTCGTGGCGGCGAGCGACCTTACCAACCGGGTGCGCTACGACGAACTCTACGTGGCCAATTGGTCGCTCGGTCTCGATCTGGGCATCCTCCTGCGGACGATCCAACAAGTGATATCGCCACCGCGCTCGGCGTATTAAAACACGTCACCGCGCTGCGGAGACCTCGACGTCCCCACAGGGGCGCCCAGTTCCGCCTTTCCTGTGGGCTCGGCTTCGCATGCTATCGGAGTTTTCACGACATGAAGGTTCCGTTCCTCGACCTCTCCATTCAACATCACGCGCTTCGCGAGCCTGCCCTCGCAGCCCTCGCCGCGACCTATGACGCGACACGCTTTTGCCTAGGCAAAGACGTCGAGGACTTTGAGTCCGCCTTCTCTCGCCTGCTGGGTTACGAGCGGACACTCGGGCTGAACTCGGGCACATCGCCCCTCCACCTCGGAGCCGCGCTCGCGGGTTGGGGTCCGGGGGATGAAATCATCGCGCCGCCCTTTTCCTTTATCTCGACCGTCTGGGGCATCAGCTATGTGGGTGCCACACCGGTGTTCGTGGATGTCGAAGAAAGCACTTTTAACCTCGATCCGACAAAGATCGAGGCCGCCATCACCCCGCGCACCAAGGGTATCGTCGCCGTGCATCTTTTCGGTCAACCGGCCCGGATGAACGAGATCCTTGCCGTGGCGAAGAAGCACGGGCTTTTCGTGGTCGAGGACTGCGCGCAGGCGGTGGGCGCGCAACACCGGGGCGTGCCCGTCGGTCTGCTCGGCGACTGCGGCACCTTTAGTTTTTACCCGACGAAGAATCTGGGCGGATGCGGCGAAGGCGGGGCTTTCGTGTCGCGGCGCGCCGAGTTGCTTGAGCGAGCGAAACTCCTGCGCGTTCATGGTTCCGGGCGACGCTACTATCACGACCAGGTGGGTTTTAATTTCCGCATGGATGGATTTCAGGGCGCTCTTCTCAACGTAAAGCTGCCCCATCTCTCCGGCTGGACCGCTCGCCGACGCGAGATCGCCGCGCGTTACCTTTCCGAAATCAAACTGGTGGATCTGGTCCTCCCGGTGTCGGGCACGGAGGATGGCGAGGGCGTGTTCCACCAATTCACCGTGCGACACCCGCTACGCGACGCGCTGCGCGAACATCTGGCGGTGCACGATATCGGCTCCGATCTCATCTACCCGGTGCCGCTGCACCGCCAGGCATGCTACGCCTCGCTGGGCTACGCCGAGGCATCCATGCCCGTGGCCGAACGCGCTTGCGCGACCTGCGTGAGTTTGCCGATTTTCCCAGAACTAACCGATACCCAGGTACGACACGTGATCGACAGCATAAACGCGTTCTAGTCACACCGCCGATCCATGATAAACGGCGTCCATTTAAAAATCTGCGGGTTGCGTCGCGAGCAAGACGCCCTCGCGGCAGCCGGGCACGGCGCGGATTACCTCGGGTTTATTCTTCACGAAAAATCACCGCGCCATCTCTCTTCGGCTGATTACGCCCGGCTCGTGCCGCGCCTGCCCGCCGGCCCCCGCCGCGTGGCGGTGATGGTCGAGCCCACGGAGGAGGCGCTTGGATTAGCGCACGCGGCGGGCTTTGACCGATTTCAAATCCACGCGCGCCACGATGCCCCTTCCGCCTCGGTCCGGGCCTGGTCGGAAACCGTGGGCCCGTCTCGTCTCTGGCTCGCGCCCAAACTTCCTCCGGGCGCAGCCTTCCCGGTCGATTGGCTAGCCTTGGCCGAAACCTTTCTCTTCGACACCTATCACGCGGCGGGTTTCGGCGGATCCGGACAAACCGGAGACTGGTCCGGTTTCGCGCAACTCACTCAGGCGTACCCGCAGAAAACGTGGATCCTCGCGGGGGGGCTCAATCCCGAAAACATCGGGGAAGCACGGCGTAAAACTCGCGCGACCTTCTTCGATGTTAACAGCGGTGTGGAAATCTCCTCGGGGATTAAATCGACCGATAAACTACAAGCACTTGCGCATGCCTTAACGACCAGCCGTCCAGACGCTTGAACGCCCCGGCTGGCCGGCGCGGCGTGATGGGGGAACGTGTGTTATCCCTATCTGCACCTCTACATCTATCCCTACCCCTTCGCCCCTATCGTCGTTTCGCCGCCCGGCCCGCATCCGCCCGCCCCGAATCCACCCGGACTATCGGCATCGTGGGCTTGGCGTCAGATTTGAGTTCAATCGAGGACGTTCGCGCGTAACGCTGCCCCTTTTATCTTTCCGATGTTCGACTCCCTCACCGACAAACTTTCCTCCGCCCTCCGCAACCTTCGCGGTGTCGGCCAGCTCTCCGAAGCCAACATGGAGATGGCCCTTCAGGATGTGCGGACCGCCCTCCTCTCCGCCGACGTCCACTTCCGCGTCGCGCGGGAATTCATCGACCGCGTCAAAGCCAAGTGCGTCGGCCAGGAAGTTCTAAAAGGCGTCACCCCCGGGCAACAGATCGTCAAAATCATCAACGACGAGCTCGTTGCGCTCCTGGGCGAAGGCACCACCGCCCTGTCCGGCGCTCGCCCGCTCAAAGTGCTCATGGTGGGCCTCCACGGCTCAGGCAAGACCACCTCCACCGCCAAGCTCGGTCGCCTGCTCAAAAAAAAGGGCTACAACAAACCCTTCGCCGTTGCCTGCGACATCTACCGTCCCGCCGCCATCGACCAGCTCGAAATTCTCTCCAAACAAGAAGACATCGGCTTTTACGCGGATCGTGACTCGCGTGACGTGCCCGCCATCGGCGCCGCAGGACTCGCCGCCGCCCGGGCCGCCGGTGCAGACCTGATCCTTTTCGACACCGCCGGCCGTCTTCAGATCGACGCCGACCTGATCGAAGAGGTCAAAAAACTCCGCGCCCGCATCCAGCCCGACGAGATCCTGCTGGTCGCCGACGGGGCCCTCGGCCAAGAGGCGGTCAACGTCGCGAAGGCCTTCCATGAGGCACTGCAACTCACCGGCCTGATCCTCACCAAGCTCGACGGCGATGCGCGCGGCGGCGCCGCCCTGTCGATCAAGTCCATCACCGGGGTGCCCATCAAATTCGTAGGCACCGGGGAAAAAACCTCCGAGTTCGACGTATTTTATCCCGACCGGCTCGCCTCCCGCATTCTTGGCATGGGCGACGTGGTCTCCTTGGTGGAAAGAGCTTCCGAGGTCATCGATCAGAAAGAAGCCGAACGCATGGCCGAAAAGATGCGCAAAGCCGACTTCACGCTCGAGGATTTCCTGTCTCAAATGCAGCAGATCAAGAAGCTCGGCTCGCTCGGCGGCCTCATGGGCATGATGCCGGGCATGAGTGGAATGAAGATCGACGAAGACGCCGCCGAATCCGGCATGAAGCGCACAGAGGCCATCATCCTGTCCATGACTCATCAGGAGCGCCGCAAACCCGACGTATTGAACGGCTCCCGCCGCCTTCGGATCGCGAATGGCGCCGGGGTGAAGGTGGTCGAGGTCAACCAACTGCTGAAGCAGTTCCAGCAAATGCAGCAAATGATGAAGATGCTGAAGGGCGGCGGCTCGAAGAAAATGATGCGCCAGATGAAGGAAATGGAACGCAAGGGTGGCGGGCCCGGCGGCGGCATGGGTGGGATGGGTGGCTTTGGCGGCATGCCCCGTTTCTGACAACGGGCCGGGACTCCGCACACGCCCCCCCCACGCGCCGCCTCCCCCCACCCCGACGCCGCCTCTGCGATAAAGCCTAAAACTGGCGGTAGAGCCGTACGAATAATTCCGCGAGTGATTGTATGGTGGCACGATGCCACCGTCTTTTCCGCTGAAGGAAGCTCACCCTGGGGGGGGGGCCGCGCTGAGCCGACGGCTGCGCCGGACGATGCCGGCAAGCCGTTGATTCTGGACAAGCGCGGAGAGCGCTTTCGAGGGCGGCTGAGCAGACCTTACAGACTCGCCCCCCACCTGACCCCGCCCCAGGCATCGGACCTGCATTCGCTAACCGTTCCGTAAAAAACTTTCCCTTCACGCCCATGATCCTCGCATCGCGCCGCCTCCTCTTTCGTCTCCTCGCCCTCCTGTGTAAGCGTCGAGTAGGAAGTCACCTGTTTCTGGCGGTTTAAAAATCACCTTGGATAAAAAGCATTGCGCCGACTCCGGGGTGGGAGTCGGCGCAATGGGGTTTGATCGGCGCTTCGGGGGCGACGTCGGGAAGCGAAGCGTTCGCGGTTTACCTACGCCTTACGCCAGTGGTTCCTCCGGATTGCGGTCTTTCATGCGGTAGGAACTGCCTTCTATCACCACCGTGGTCGCCCGGTGCAGTAGCCGGTCGAGGATCGCCGCCGTGATGCCAGCGTCGTTGTTAAAGATGCCGGCCCAGT
>JBBRHC010000151.1:0-8701 GCA_038223295.1 Opitutales bacterium | reverse complement strand
GTCGCTAATTCAAAATCATCAGCGAAAATGAGCGTGCATTAGCGGTTTCCTGTTTTGAGGGGCAGCGGATCGGATGACGCATACCCGGTTGGATCCGGAATGCCCGCCTGCGCAAACGCCTCGCGCCGCTCCACGCAGGTCCCGCATTTCCCGCAGTGCCGCGCCCCGCCCTTGTAGCACGACCACGTCCGCGAAAAATCCACGCCCAGCCGAGCCCCTTCCGCCGCGATGTCGCCCTTGCTCCACGCGATGAAGGGCCGCAGCAGCCGCACCCCCGCGTAGGTGCCCAGCCGCATCGCCTCCCCCATCGCCGCCATGAAATCCTCGCGGCAATCCGGGTAGATCGCGTGGTCCCCGCCATGCGCCGCGATCACCAGCCCCTCCGCCCCCGCGCTCTCCGCAAACCCGCACGCGATGCTCAAAAACACCGCGTTCCGGAACGGCACCACCGTCTGCTTCATGTTCTCCGCCTCGTAGTGCCCGTCCGGTATCTCCCCGCCCGATTGCAGCAGCGCCGAGCCGAACAACCGGTTCGCGAAATCCAGGTTCACCACCTCGTGCCGCACCCCCAGCGCCGCCGCCTGCGCCGCCGCCATCGGCAGCTCCCGCGCCGAATGCTTCGCCCCGTAGTCAAAACTGATCGCCGCCGCCACCTCGTGCGCGCGCCCCGCCCAGTGCAGCGCCGTCACCGAATCCATCCCGCCGGAACATAGAACCACGACCTTCATAAATAGAAAAGCCCGCCACCCTTGCCGCCCCTCCCCCGCGAAGCAATCCTCCCGCCTCGCCCGTTCCCCGCCGTCGCCACCGCGCGCCTTCACCGCATGAAACTCGTCCACATCCCCGACCTGCCCGAGACCGGCGCCAAGGCCCCCGCCGGCAAATGCGCCTCCCACTGCAAAGACATCTCGCTCGCCCTCGGCGGCGTGCGCGACACCGGCGCGTGGGGCGGCGGCCACCCCTTCGACTTGCAACAACGCCGCGTCCCGCCCGGCGCCTCCGTGTGCCCCCTCCACGCCCACACCGCCCAGTGGGAGCTCTTTGTCGTCCTCTCCGGCGCCGCCACCGTCCGCACCGGCGACGGCCAAACAACCCCGGTCCGCGCCGGCGACGCCTTCGTCCAGCCCCCCGGCGTCGCCCACCAGATCACCAACACCGGCGCCGAGGACTTCGTCTTTTTCGTCATCGCCGACAACCTCCCCGTCGACAGCACCCATTACCCCGGTTCCGGCAAATGGCAGATAAAGCCCCAGCGTAAACTCTTCCGCATGGCCGAGACCGACTACTTCGACGGCGAGGAGTAGTCCGCCCCGCGCCCCACGTCGCGGGTGTGGCAGAAAGCGATGTCAGGGCTGTTCCTCCGGCGTGGCACGGGCGTCCCGCCCGTGAGCGAACGGGCATCCTGCCCGTTCGCTGCCGATCCCATGGGCGTTCCGCGCGGGACTCCTATGCCACTTTTCGCCCCGCTGGCCTTACCTCCTGTCACCCCCGCCCTTCGCCCCACCCCGTTTTCATCCTTTCCCCCGACTCCCGCCTCGCTTCTTCTCCGTTTAAGCCTCACCGCCTCAAGCGCGCCCCGCGCGCCGCCCGGCCGCGTGCTTACCCGACCGATGTTTAAGCGCCTGCTCTCCCTCTTTTCCCGCTCCGATTCCCCCGCGTCTCCGGAAGACGATTCCACGCCCCCCGCCGCCCCGCGCCCCGCTTCCACCCGGCGCCCCCGTTCCCGCACCCGCCGTCGCAACTCCCGCCCCGACCAGCCCGAACTCGCCCTCGGCGAATCCCCCGCCGCCCTCCCGGAACACGCGCCCTTCACCAACCGCGGTCCGACCCCCGCCGCCCCCTCTTCCGCCCCTGCCCCCGCCGCCTCCTCCACCTTCGGCTCCAGCGCCCCGCGCCCCGCTGATCGTCCCTCGCTCCCGCCCGCGCGCCCCGAGCGCCCGCGCTTCATCATGGCCCCCGCCGCCCCCGCGCCCGCCCGCCTCGCCACCCCCACCTCGGGCGAACGCCCACCCCACTTCGTGCTCATCGATACCCCCGCCGGCCTCGCCCCCCTCTACGCCGCCCTCGACCGTGTCGACGAAGTCGCCATGGATACCGAGGCGGACAACATGTTCCACTACCGCACCCGCGTCTGCCTCCTCCAGTTCCTCGTGGACGGCGAGGTCTACCTGGTGGACCTCATGACGCCCCTCCCGCTCGCCCCCCTCTGGGAGCGCCTCGCGCAAAAACACCTCATCATGCACGGCAGCGATTTCGATATCCGCCTCCTGCACGACCTCTGCCAATTCCGCCCGCGCAGCATTTTCGACACGATGCTCGCCGCCCAGTTGCTCAACCGCCCGCGCGTCGGCCTCGGTGCCCTGCTGGAGCAGCATTTCGGCCTCCAATTGGATAAATCCGGCCAAAAAGCCAACTGGTCCAAACGCCCCCTCACGCCCAAGCTCCTCGACTACGCCGCCCTAGACGTCTGGCACCTCCCCGCCCTGCGCGATCTCCTCACCCGCGAACTCGCCGTCCTCGGTCGCCTCGACTGGCTCGACCAGCAATGCCGCCGCCAGATCGAGAGCGGCCTCACCGGTTTCCCCCGCGACGAAGAGACCGCCTGGCGCGTCGGCCCCGCCGACCGCCTCCGCGGACGCGGCCTCTCCGTCCTCCACGCCGTCTGGCACTGGCGCGAACGCTGGGCCGAAGACCTCGATACCCCGCCCTTCAAAGTCTGCAATAGCGACCTCCTCGTCGACATCGCCCTCGCCATCGAGCAGGGCGACTCCACCGAATCCGTCCTCGCCCGCGTCAATCTCGGCAAACGCCAGGAACGCCTCCTACCCACCCTCGCCACCACCCTCCGCGAAGGCCTCGAGCGCGACCCCTCCACCCTTCCGCGCCGCCCCCGCGCCGAGCGCATCCACCTCTCCGCCGCCGAGATCGCCCGCCAGGACCGCATCAAGGCCCACCGCGACGCCGTCGCCGCGCGCATCGAGCTCGATCCCACCCTCATCGCCCCCCGCAGCACCCTCGTCACCCTCTGCCGCGAACCCGCCAGCCTCGATGCCGTCCTCCTCCCCTGGCAGGCCGGCCTTTTGCGGGATTTCCCCGATTTCCAACCCGCCGCCGCCCCCCTCTCCGCCACGTGATCCGCCCCCGACACGCGGGCTTGCCAAACCCACCCACCCCTCCCATCCATACCCGACTCCCCTATATGAACAAGAAGGCCCTTTTGCCCCTCGCCCTGCTTTTTGTCGCCGCCAGCTTCACCGGTTGCTCCCACCAGACGACCCGCACCGGAAGCAAGGCCAACTACGGCCTCGGCCTGGTCGAGATCGAGCGCGGCTCCTACGCGCACGCCCCTGCCACCACCATCGACGCAAGCATCAACGAACACTTCGGCAACTCCGGCAAAGTCTCCGACACCCAGACCAAAATCCTCTGGGGCCTCTTCACCTTGAGCGACTACTGAGCCCTTCCAGTCGTCTCATCCCACCTTCTCCCTTCGGCCGCGTCCCACCTGGACGCGGCCTTTTTGCGAACCTCTCCCACCCCCCCGTTAGTTCCTCCACTCCAAAATCAATCACCCCGCCTCGGTCTTGTTTTTGCGCCTTTTGCGCCTTTTTGCGGCCCGCCCTCCGACGCTTGATTTCCGCAAATCCTCCACCCCACCACTAGGCCCCCACAGGCCCTCCGCCGCCCGAGCGTTTTAACCATACCGTCCCCTTGTCCGCCCCCTCCGCCAACATCGCCCGCCACCTCGCCGCCCACGCCGCCGCCCAACCGGAACAGACCGCGCTCAAAATCCCCCGCGGTCACCGCGCCGGTCGCATCGACTACCTCGCGCTCTCCTACGCCGAGCTCGCCGCCGAGGTCGCCGCCCACCGCTCCCGCCTCGCCGCCGCCGGCCTCCGCCCCGGCGACCGCACCCTCGTCCTGGTCCGCCAAGGCCTGCCCCTGATCGCCGTCGTCTTCGCCGTCTTCGAGCTTGGCGCCCTGCCCATCGTCATCGACCCCGGCATGGGCCGGAAAAACTTCCTCCGCTGCGTCGCCCACAGCCGCCCTCGCGCCCTCGTCGGCATCCCCTCCGCGCGCCTCGCCTCCCACCTCTTTCGCGCCGCCTTCCGCTCCGTCACCCTCCGCGTCGGCGTCCCCGGCGCCACCACCGCCCGCCTCACCCCGTCCGGCGCGCGTCGCCCCGCCACCGCCCCCGCCGCACTCGACCGCGCCCCCGCCGACCCCGCCGCCATCCTCTTCACCAGCGGCTCCACCGGCGCGCCCAAAGGCGTCTGCTACACCCACGGCCAGTTCGACGCCCAGGTGCGCCTCATCCGCGACACCTACCACATCCGGCCCGGCGAGATCGACCTGCCCCTCCTCCCGCTCTTCGCGCTCTTCGCCCCCGCCCTCGGCCTCACCACCATCGTCCCCGAGCTCGACCCCTCCCGCCCCGCCCAGGCCGACCCCGCCAAGCTCGTCCAAGCCATCCTTCAGGAAGGCGTCACCACCTCCTTCGGCTCCCCCACTCTCTGGGGCAACATCGCCGCCCACTGCCATCGCGCCGGAGGGCAAAAACTCCCCACCCTCCGCCGCGTGCTCTGCGCCGGCGCGCCCGTGCCTCCCGGCCTCTGGGAATCGCTCGCCCCCCTCCTGCCCGCCGGCCGGCTCCACAGCCCCTACGGCGCCACCGAGGCCCTGCCCGTCAGCACCCTCTGCTCCGACGAGGTGATCGGCGGCACCGCCCTCGCCACCCTCGCCGGCGCCGGCGCCTGCGTCGGCCGTATCCTATCCGCCAATACGGTTAAAATCATCGCCCCGCGCGACGGCCCCGTCCCCGGCCTCGCCTCCGCCCCCGAGCTCCCGCCCGGCGAGATCGGCGAGATCATCGTCGCCGGCCCCACCGTCACCGAAAGCTACGACGCCCTCCCCGAGGCCACCGCCGCCGCCAAGATCCGCCGCGTCAACCCAACCGACCCCGACGCGCCCGCCACGGTTTTCCACCGCCTCGGCGACCTCGGCTACCTCGACGCCACCGGCCTCCTCTGGTTTGTCGGTCGCAAGGCCGAGACCGTCACCACCGCGCGCGGCCCGTTCTACCCCGCCCAGGTCGAGCCCCTCTTCGAGCCCCACCCCGCCGTCCGCCGCGTCGCCCTCGTCGGCTCCGGCCCCGCCGGCCGCCAGCGACCGTGCCTCGTCATCGAGCCCCGCGACCCCAAACTCTGCGACGACAGCACCGCCTGCCGCCACCTCGCCCGCGAGCTCGTCCAGATCGCCCTGCGCCACGCCCACACCGCGCCAATCAAGGCCTGCTACTTCCACCCCCGCTTTCCCGTCGACGTGCGCCACAACGCCAAAATCCACCGCCTCGCCCTCGCCGCCTGGGTCCAGGCCGGCGCCATCGGCTACGAGTCCGACCCCAAACGCTAGCCCCGCGCACTCCGCCCGCCCCGATGCCCGCAGCCCCCGTCTCCGTCATTCGTCATTCGGAATTCGTCATTGGGAATTCGAGCGCCGGTCCCGGCGCCGCGCCGGGACCGGCGCTCGTCACCGGCGCCACCGGCTTCCTCGGCTCCCACCTGCTCGCGCGCCTGCGCGCCGCCGGCCGCCCCCTCACCATCGTCTCCCGTTCCCCCCGCCCCGAACTCGCCGCCCAGGGCATCCGCGTCGTCGTCGGCGACCTCCACCAGCCCGCCACCTGCACCGAGGCCGTGCGCGGCGCCGCCACCGTTTTCCACGTCGCCGCCCGCGTCGGCGTGTGGGGCGCCCACGCCGACTTTTATCGGGACAACGTGCTCGCCACCCGCGCCCTCCTCGCCGCCGCCCGCCAGTCCGGCGTCGCCCGTTTCGTTCACACCAGCACCCCCAGCGTAGTATACAACGGATACGACCTCGCCGACGCCGACGAATCACTCCCGCTCACCACCTCCTGCCCCTCGCCCTACCCGCTCACCAAGGCCCTCGCCGAGCGCGAAGTCCTGGCCGCCCACGCCGACGCGTTTCGCACCTGCGCGCTACGCCCCCACCTCATCTGGGGCGTCGGCGACCCCCACCTCGTCCCCCGCATCCTCGCCCGCGCCGCCGCCGGCCGCCTCCGCATCATCGGCTCGGGCGAGAACCTCGTGGACATGGTCCACGTCGCCAACGCCACCGACGCCCTCCTCCAGGCCGAGCTCGCCCTCGCCGGCGGCCGCGCCGGCGGCCGCGCCTACTTCATCACCAACGGCGAGCCGGTAAACCTCTGGCGCTGGATCGACGCCCTCCTCCGCGCCCTCGCCCGCCCGCCCTTGCCCGCCCGCCGCGTGCCCCTCGGCATGGCCACCGCTCTCGGCGCCGCCTGCGAAGCCGCCTGGACCGCGCTCCCCCTGCGCGGTGAGCCCCCCATGACCCGTTTCATCGCCGCCGAGCTCGCCAAACACCACTGGTTCAACCTCTCCGCCGCCCGCCGCGACCTCGCCTACGCCCCCCGCGTGAGCATGGCCGCCGGCACCGCCGCCCTCGTCGCCCACCTGCGAGCATCCGCGCCCTAAACGCTCGCCGACCAGCCGGACCCACGCCTCGCGCACCACGCGGTTCTCCCCTTGTTTTTCTGCCGCGCCTCCCCGCCTACAGCCCGAGCAAAGAGCCATTGCGCTTTAGCCATACCTCGGACTCGCGCCACGGGGGGCACACCTCCTCCACGCGACGCCAGAAACGGTCGGAGTGATTCATCTCCTTCAGGTGCATCAACTCGTGGTAGATCACGTAATCTCGCACGCTCTCCGGCGCTTGAATCAGCCTCCAGTTGAGAGAGATGACTCCACCGACCGTGCAAGAGCCCCAGCGCGTGCGTTGGTTGCGCACCATCACCTCCTTCACCTCCATGGTCGTCTCCGCCGCGAGTTCCCAAGTGCGCGCCGTCAGCTCGATCTTGGCCCGGCGCAGGAAATGGGCCTCCAAGGTCGGCCGCAAATCGCCCTCCAACCGGGGCACCCGGAAAACATCCGCCGCCAGACACACGCTGGGGCGCTCGCCCTCGGCGGCGCGGCGCACCTCGTTTAACTCGCCCCGCCAAAGCACATGCGTGCCCACCAGCCACACTGTGGCGGCCCGAGGCTTCAGCCGCTGGCGCGCGCGGGCGCGTTCCAGCCAGTCGCGATGTTGCTCCACGAAGACCCGCGCCTCCCGCTCGTTGCCGCGCGCCGGGATGGTGGCGACCGCCACGCCGTCTTTGCGCAAAGTGAGGCGATAACGCTCGGCCCGCGCACTGCGTTCGAAAACCAGATCGGGCTTTTGCGCCTCGTCGTCGCCGGCCCGCGCATAGCCCGGTGGAGGAGTCGATGCTCGCGCCACCGGCGGCGCGGGCGAGGCGTTCGACGGCGCGAGGAAATCCAGAAAACCTTGGACCAGTCCGGGCGTCACGGGCGGATAAGAGATCCCCCGGAGTCAACACGCCCGAGCCCGCCGAGCCAGCGGGATTTTGCCTTTTGGAAAACTCAAAAAGCATCGGAAATTCTCTCCAAGGCATCGCTCTCTCTTTCCATGAGAGGGCACACGGTGCCCTGTTCGGGAGAAGCGCGCGTCGGCGAGCGAGCCCGAGCCCGGACTTGCATCCCGCCGCCCGATTCCTTCATCGTCACCGTTCCTGAAAGCACCCGAGCCGTGTTTTTCGCCAAGGGCCTATAGCTCAATCGGTTAGAGCAGGGGACTCATAATCCCTTGGTTCTCGGTTCAAGTCCGAGTGGGCCCACCAGGTTATTGACTAGCGGGTTACGTTACTATCTGAGCTTGCCCGCTGTTTCAGCGGGAAAACTGAAACCCGTTACCGAATCCAACGAGCGCAGCGGCGTCTTGGATTTGACGACTACACCCTGATACCCCCCCTTTCTTAGCAAGCGGCCATATCTGCCGTTTACCAAAGTAGCGTTAACCCGATTCTGCGCAGGCGCGCGAGTAGGCGACGCTCATACTTACGCGTCAGTTCATGCTCCCAAATCCGCAGCACCCGCCAGCCACGCGCGCGGAGGGTACGGGTGACGAGAAGGTCGCGGGCCTGGTTTTTCGCGATTTTCATCTGCCAGAATTCCGCATTCTGCCGGGGCTGGGTCCCGTGGAGCGGGCAACCGTGCCAGAAACAGCCGTCCACGAAGACGGCGAGGCGGAGCCGGGGGAAAACAAAATCGGGTTTGCCGGGTAGCGGAAACTTGCGTCGCCACCCGGTGACGCCTCCGGCGCGAAACACCGCGATCAACCGCAGCTCCGTCGAGGCGTTGCCCGCGCCGCGCACCTTGGCCATGAGCGCGGAGCGTTGGGCGGGGGTGAGGATGTCGGTCATGGGGGACACATCGGAAGCTCTGCCAGTCGAGCCATCGGAGCGGGCCGCGAGGCCAAGGAAAAACGAGAATGCTCATTTCTTTGGCGATTCAGGAACGGCAGGCTGCATACGCCAAAATCTTTGATTGGGCAAGGGCCCGAAAGCCGCCGATTTCCGATGACAACAGGCATTCCGCTGAGGACATCCGGGGTCTGACATGAACGCCTATCATGAGAGCCGTAAAGGGTTCCGAATTTTGCCAAAGCTGCCCGGACGGCTGCGAAGTGCCACGCCGCTCGCTGGGTTTGGCCGTTGTAGGGGGGGGGGGGGGGGGGGGCCCCCGCGCCCGGCGGGGAAGGGGGAGAAGGGGGGGGGGGGGGGCGCGCCCCCCACACACCCACCCCCCCCCCCCCCCCCCCGCCGGGG
>JBBRHC010000150.1:0-8730 GCA_038223295.1 Opitutales bacterium | reverse complement strand
GGCGTTGTTGGAGGCGCTCGTTGTCGAGGCGCAGGCGCCGCAGGGCGAGAGCGCGGGTGAGCACGGGCACGACGTCGCTTATTGTAAGGGGCTTCAGAATGTAGTCGAGCGCGCCCTGTTTCATGGCGGCCACGGCGGTGTCGATGGTGCCGTGGCCGGTCATGACGACGCCGACGAGGCGGGGGTCGGCCTGCTGGGCGGCGTGGAGGAGAGTGAGCCCGTCCATCTCGGGCATCATGAGGTCGGTGAGCAGCAGATCGAAGGTCTGTTTGCCGACGGCGACCAGGGCCTCCCGGGACGAGGTGAAGCCGGTGGTGCTGTAGCCATGGGCGGTGAGCGTGTCGCAGAGCGCCTTGAGGTGTGGCTGCTCGTCATCGACTATCAAAAGGTGTTCGCGAGGGGGAGGGTTCATGGCGGGGAAACCGGGCGGGGTGGCGCGGGGTTGAGCAGACGGGAGAACGCGGCGTGAATATCGCGCAGGCGCGGAGGCTTGGCGAGGACGAGGTCCACATGGGGCGGCACGTCGCCGTCGGCCGACATGCGTTCGCCCCAGCCGGTCAGGAGGATGACCGGGGTGGACGGAGAGCAGGCTTTGATGGCGTGCGCGACTTTGCGGCCATCGACGTGGGGCATGCCGAGATCGGTGATGACGAGATCGAAGGGGTGGGGGGAGGCGTGCGCGACGTGGAAGGCGGCGATGGCAAGCTGGCCGGCGGAGGTGGTGACGGCCTCGTGGCCGTCGCTCTCCAGGGTGTCGCGCAGGGATTGAATAATCAGGGGGTCGTCGTCGGCGATGAGCAGGCGGAGGCGGGTGGTGAAGGGCGGGGTGGGGTGGATGACGAGATCGGGGGCCGGGGTGGGGTCGGGAATGGGGAAAAGGAGTCGGAGGGTGGTGCCGCGCCCGAGGGCGCTATCGATCTCGATCGCCGCGCCGTGACGGCGGGCGATGCCTAAACCATGGCGAGGCCGGTGCCGCGTTCGCCCTTGGTGGTGAAAAACGGTTCCAGGCAGCGCCGACGGGCGTCCTCGGTCATGCCCAGGCCGGTGTCGATGACCTCGATGATCGCCCGTCGCGGGGCGGGCGCGGCGGAGTCGGGCGGGGTTTCGTTTTGGCCGAGTCGGGTGCGCAGGGTGAGGACGCCGCCGGCGGGCATGGCGTCGACGGCGTTGAGCACGAGATTGGTGAGGGCTTCACGGATCTCGTTTTCGAGCCCGGGGACTGCGGGCAAGTTGTCCGCCAGCTCGGTGCGCACGTCGATGACGGCGCCGCTTTTCAGGAACATGGCGCCCCAGCGCACCCGCGTGAGGCCGACGACGCGGGGGACGAGGCGGTTGAGATCGACGGGCAGGAGGGAGCGCTGGGGTTGGCGCGGTCGGGAGAACTCGCGCATGCGGCTGACGGTCTGGGCGACGTCGCCCAAGGCGCGTTGGACGGTGGTGAGGTACTCGCGGACGCGGGGGCTGTGGCCGGGCTCGGCTTCGAGCAGGAACTCGGTGTAGAGGGTGACGGGGGAGAGTGCGTTGTTGATGTCGTGGGCGATGCCGCCGGCCATCTGGCCGAGGGCGCGCAGGCGCTCCTGTTGCATCGCGGTTTGTTGGCTCTGGCGGAGGTCGTCGTAGGCCTGGCGCAGGTCCCCGTGAAGCCGGGCCTGGTGGGCGGCGAGGGCGACGTGTTCGCCGAGCTGTTTCAGGAATTCGCATTCGCCGCTGCTGAAGCTGTGCGGGCCGCGGCGGGCGGCGACGAGCACGCCGAAGACTTTGCTTTCGACGAGGAGGGGAGCGAGCACGAGCGAGGCGAGGCCGCCGCGCGCCAGCCGCCGGGGGAACGGGTAGTCGGACCGGGTGATGTCGGGCTCGTGGACCAGCTCGCCCCGCAGGCAGCGGGCGAGGCCGTTTTGCTCGATGGGGATGGGGGATTTTTCGGTCAGCGCCAGGTCGAGGGCGAGCGCCTCGCTGCGTGCGCCCACGCTAGTGAGGGTGAGGGTGCGCGCAGCGTTGTCGTATAGGCAGATGCAGCTAAAATCAACCGGGAGGTGCTCCTCCAGGCTGCGGACGACGACCTGGAAAATGCTTTCAATATCCTGACGCCCGCCGGTGGCGCGGGTGATTTGGTGGAGCTGGGCGAGGCGCGAGAGCTGGGCCTGGACGCGATCCTCGGCGAGTTTGCGCTCGGCGATCTCGGCGTGCAGGGCGCGTTCGCGTTCCTGGATGCCGCCGACCATGGAGTTGAAGGCGTCGGTGAGGGCGCCGACCTCGTTTTTGCCCTGCCGGAGCGCTCGCAGGGAGTAGTCTTTGCGCTCGGCGATGCTCTGCGCGGTGGCGGCGAGTTCGAGGATGGGGCCGGAAATGGGGTGTTGTATCCAGCCCGAGAGGAAGAAGGCGAAAAGGAGCGAGCCGATCAGTATGCCGAAGGCGATAAGGGCGAACAGGCGGAGCCGGGCATGGATGCCCTCGAGATCGCTGCGTAGCCAGATGGTGCCGATGCGTTTGCCGTTTAACTCGACCGGCCGCGAGACGAGGAGGTGATCTTCGGTGAAAACGTGGCCATCGGCGGCGGGGGCGGACTGGTACACGACGGCCACGCCAGGGCGGGTATAGGAGGCGAAGCGAGCGTCCTCGCGGGTGAGCAGGGTGGCGGCGACGATGTGCGGCTCGGATTGGAGGGCGTTGAGCATCTCCTTCGCGGTGGTGTCGTCCTGGAAGGCGAGCGCGGCGCGGGTGTTGCGGCCGAGGATGTCGGCCAGGACGGTGGTTTCGCGCACGATGGCGCGGCGAAAATCGTAGACCTCGAAGGCGGCGAGTGCGGCGCAGGCCGACATGAGCACGGCGGTGCAGGTGACGAGGATGGCGAGCCTCAGCTTTATCCGGATCGGGAGGTCTTGCAGCCGGCTCATGCCAGGGACCCGTGGCGGATGTCTCGAGGCCGATGACTTTGCCCAGGTTGAGCAGTTCGGAGCTGATTTTCAGGCCCGAGCGGCGGGCGGCGCCGGCGTTGATCTCGAAGCGCACTTTTTTGCCTTCGGGGAAAAAGGCGATCACGCCGCCGCGGAGGGCGAAGCCATCGAGATCGCCGACGGCGAGCACGGGCCGGGTGGCGAAGAGCGGGAGGATGGCGTGAATGGAGCGTATTTCTGAGTTGGATACAAACAGGAGCTGGCAGTCCTGCAGGTCGGCCGCGAGGCGCGAGCCGGTGACGACGAGACGCCGGCCCCGGATGGTTTCATCGCGCACGGCCTCTTCGAGCGCGGGGCCGAAGGGATCATCGCCGAGCACGACGATGCGGAGCGGGGCGGCGTCATCGGGGAAAGCAGCGGCGGGCCACTCCACGAACTGGATGAAATTGAAGAGGAAGACGGCCTTTATCTGGTATTCGCGCGTGGTGGCGGTCGGTGGAGGCACCGGCGCCGCCAGGGTGGAGGCGGATCCCGCGATAAGGGCGATGAGGACCCCAAGCGCGCACGATGCGCGAAGCACGCGCCCCGCCTCGCGCCAGGCCGGGCGCGGGAGACGTCTGGCGGGGCGCGGCGCGGGGGCGCTGGTCGCGGTGGCCGGGGTCAATAGTGCCATGCCACCTTTGCGTAGACGCTGCGCTCGATCTCCTCGCGCGCGGTTAGGGCTCGCCGTATTCGGGGTGCTGATCGTGAAGCAGGTTTTGGCCGACGAGGGAGAACTCGAGTCCGTCCACGGGACGCAAGGCGAGGCGGACGTCCAACTCAAAGTAACTCGGCACGGTGGCGCGCGCGCCGTGGCTGTTGACCCGCAGCTCGTCCACCCAGCGCAGGCCGGCGTCGAGCTCGATGCGGCGGGGTAAATCCAGGGAGGAACGCAGGGAAAACTGGTTTCGCGGGTCGCCGGTTTCGTTGAGGGCGTTGTTAATGTCGATGCTTCCGGGCCGCACGGAAATGTCCTCGACGGGCAGTGTGTAGCCGCCGCTCAGGCGCCAACCCTCGAGCACCTCATACGTGGTGGTCAGCTCGAGACCGTGCGTGTCGCCCTCGAGGTTGTTGTCGAAAAAGACGGGGATGACGGTGACGGGGGCGAGGCTGACGCTGCGCAGATGTCGTAGTGGTTATAGAACGCCGAGACGGCGACCTGAACGCGCGGGCCGAGCTGGGCGCGGTAGCCGACTTCGTGGGCGATGACGGTTTCGGATGCGAAGCCGTCGTCGCCCGACAGAATCGTCGGCGTGCCGCTGGGCTGGCGCTGGTCGCGGTCGACCCGGGAGGGCATGCGGACGGCGCGGGAAACGGCGCCCCAAAGCATGTGGCCGCGGGTGACATCCCATTGGAGACGGACGCCGGGCTCGAACTCGAGGCCGGTGTAGTCGTCGTGCTCGATCTTGCTGCCGAGGGTGAAGGCCCAGCCGGAGCCGAGGTCGATCTTGTCCTGCGCGAAGGCGCTGTAGAGATCCTGTTCCAGGCGGGCGGGCACGAAGCCGAGGCCGGGCGCGTTTTTCACCACATCGTGGGTGCGCCGATAGCCGAGGCCCCGGACGAACTGGTGGCGTTCGCCAAGCAGGAGATTGTGTTGGAAATCGCGGTCGTGGGTGTCGAGGTCGTCGATGAATCGACCGGCCGGGGCGAAGGCGCTCGCCGCGACGGGTTGGTCGAGGTGGGTGCGATCATAGTACCACTGCAGGCTCAGCTCCGAATCGTTTTCCAGGGTGTGGGTCCAGCGGCCGAGGAGGTTGCCGCCATCGAGATCGAGGGTCTCGCCACCGGGGCGACCCTGATTGTTGTCATAGATGTCGCCTTGGAGGGTGTAGGAGTTGCGCGGGTCGGGCTCACCGTCGATGCGGAAGCCGGCGCGGCGCGCGTTCCAGTCGGTCTCGGCGTCGGACCCATTTGCGAGCACACCGGCGTCGCGTTCGGTGTATTTGCCGTAGACGCGGAAATAGACATTCGGGGCGAGCAGCCCGCCGTAGCGCACGCCGCCGAGGGTTTCCAATTCGGTGCCGGCGGCGGTCACGGTGTAGAGACCCTGGGTGTCTTTGGCGCTTTTGCTGCGGATGTTGATCACGCCGTTGACGGCGTTGGCGCCCCAGAGCGCGCCGCCCGGCCCGCTGATCACCTCGATGCGCTCGATGTCTTCGAGGAGGTAATCCTGGGCGTCCCAGAACACGCCGGAAAAGAGGAGCGAATACACGGTGCGTCCGTCCATCAGTACGAGCAGCTTGTTGCTCAGCTCGGTGTTGAATCCGCGCGCGCTGATGGCCCAGGCCTGGGAGTTGCGCCGCGCGACATGCAGGTTATCGGCGAGTCGCAGGGCCTCGGGCAGGCTCGTCGCGCCCGAGCGGCGGATGGCATCGGCGGTGACGACTTGAATGGCGGAGGCGGCATCGGATAATTTTTCGGCGCGGCGAGAAACCGACATGACCTCTAGGTCCATGAGTTCCTGCAGACCCAGTTTTTTACACGCGGTGACGCCCTCTTGCGCGTTGGTTTGGCACGGGCAGCTGCCGAGCAGGCCGATGACCTTGCCCAGCCGCCAGAGGCCTCCGCCGGACGCCAGGGTCGCGATCAGGCGGCGGGCGATGGGTGCCGGGGCCCGGGAAGGAGCCGCAGTTGAACGCATTTTCACCAAGGTGGCTGGTCGGAACGGGGTCGTGTTCATGGGGAGGGGGCGGATGACGCATCCTTACGGAGCCGGCCTTTTCTTAGGGGCGTGAGGGATGTGGCGAGGAGTTCTTTTCCGAATGGAGCAATCGCGGGCGAGAGTTTGGGACAACTAGAGAATCATCCCGCGCCAGCATAGGGAAATGGCCTCAGAACGGGGGTTTGCGGTATGAACGGCAGAGATTATAGAGTAGGCCTCACGGTGCAGTTTATTTCTTTGGCGGCCACCCCAAGAGGAAATTCTTAGAACAATGCAATCATCCATGGAGCCACTTCCCGAACAAACCAATTCAAGCCTGGAGAAGGATTCGGCCACTCGCCGGCCGGTGCGGGTTTTGCACTTGGAGGATAACGTGAACGACCGCGATTTGATCAGCCGCGCGCTGCTTAGGGCGGGGCTGCGGTGCGAGTTTTTTTACGCCGCGAACGAGCCGGAATTTTATGCCGGGCTCCGGGGCCGGGACATCGACCTGATCCTATCCGATTTCACCTTGCCGGGCTACGGCGGCGTGGAGGCGCTCGCGTATTCGCAGGAGCACTACCCCGAGGTGCCGTATCTCTTCGTCTCCGGCACGATCGGCGAGGAACGCGTGGTCGAAAGCCTCAAAAACGGCGCGGTCGATTGCGTCCTGAAGAGCAATCTCTCGCGCCTGCCTGGCGCGGTGCGATCCGCCATGCGCGAGGTCGGCGAGCGCCACCGCCGCCACCTCGCCGAGCAGGCGCTGCGCGAGAGCGAGGCGCGTTTCCGCGAGATGGCGCGCACTGTCCGCGATGTATTCTGGATCGCCCGGCCCGATGCGCGCCGCCTCATCTATGTCAGCCCCGGCTACGAACAGATCTGGGGCAGGATGGTGGAGGAGTTGCACGCCCGGCCGGAACTCTGGCTCGAGGCGATCCACCCCGATGACCGCTCGCTCGTGGAGACCGCGTTCACCGCCTTGTCCGCCGGACAGGAGGTGCGCATCGAATACCGCATCTCCCGGCCCGACGGGCCGATCCGCTGGGTGGAGAACCGCGCCTACCCTTCGCGCGACAACGAGGGAAGGATGGCTCACGCGGTCGGCGTGGTGGCCGACATCACCGATCGGAGGCAACTCCAGGAACAACTCCTCCAGGCGCAAAAAATGGAGGCGCTCGGCCGGCTCGCCGGCGGGGTGGCCCATGATTTCAACAACTTGCTCACGGTGATAAACGGCTACGCCAGCCACACCCTCGCGCGCCGCGATCTGCCCGAGCACGTCGTTCACCCGCTGCGGCAAATCTACTCCGCCGGCGAACGCGCGGCCAATCTCACCCGCCGCCTGCTCGTCTTCAGCCGCAAGGAGGCGATGAACCTGAAACCGCTCGACATGAACGCATGTATCCAGGAAACAGTTACGCTGCTCGGCCGGCTGATCGGGGAGGACATCGCGCTCTCCCTCCTGCTCGCCCCCGGTCTGCCGCCGGTCGAGGCGGACGCCGGCATGATCGAGCAGGTGCTCATGAACCTCGCGGTCAACGCGCGCGACGCGATGCCGGCGGGCGGGCAGGTGATCATCCGCACCGAGCCTCGCGAGATCGACGCCTCCGAGGCCCGGACCCAGCCCGCGCGGCGGGCTGGCCGCTTCGTGCGGCTCAGCGTCACCGACACCGGAGCGGGCATACCCGCCGAGGTGTTGCCGCGCATCTTCGAGCCGTTTTTCACCACCAAAAAATCGGGCGAGAGCACCGGTCTCGGCCTGGCCATGATCTTCGGCATCGCGGAGAAACACCGCGGCTGGGTGGAGGTCGAGAGCCGCGTCGCGGAGGGGACCACGTTCCATGTTTTCATCCCCGCCCTGCCCGACGCCGAATCCGAGTGCCCGCCCGCGTCGGGCTCCGCCTCTGCGCCCGCGTCTGGACCGGCGCCGTCGGCGGGCCCCGCGCCTGGAGTCGATCCCGCGCCGATTTCGAGGCCCGGCGGCGCGAGCGGCGGCGAGACCATCCTTCTGGTCGAGGACGAGCAGGCCGTCCGCGAGTTTGCCCGCGCGGTGTTGCAGCATCACGGCTATCGCGTGCTCCAGGCCGCCTCGGGCAAGGACGCGCTGGAGACTTGGAAATGGCACGGCCCGCGTATCCGCCTGCTCCTTACCGATCTCGTGCTGCCCGACGATCTAAGCGGCCTCGAACTCGCGCGCCGGCTCCGGGTGGAGGCGCCTGAACTGAAGGTCATTTTGGCAAGCGGCTACAGCCGGGACCGTATTGATCGCCATTCGCCCCTGCCAGGCACGATCCGTTTTCTTCAAAAACCCTACCAACCCCGGCTCCTCGCCGAAGTGGTGCGCGAAACTCTTGACTCAAGTTAAGCGCCTTTAGGCCGATAACCCCTTCTCCACCGAATCGCTCTCCCTTCCGTTTCCGTCCCGCTCGATGACCCGCGTCCCCGCCGCCACCCGCCTGTTCGGCTCCTGTCCCTCCCGGGCGCGGCGGGAGTCGCTCGCCGGACGGCAGCCGAGGCGAAACAACCCCTGCTTGATGCGTTATGGCGACCTCCAGACCGAACTGCTTGGCATCTTCCGTCCAAGACCTATTTTCAAAGTATCGCGGATAAACTCTTCCTCACCGCCGACTTAAAGCTCAAGCAAGACGACTACACCGGCGCCGATGGCCAGCCTTGCCTGTGCCTCGTTTAAAAAAACCACCGCCTCGCTGCCAGTGGCCCGGGCAGGACAACGCGTTCTTTACCGCGACCTCCGAGGCCTCGCGCAGCTTTTACGCAAGCCGCCTGGCGGGTCTAGGCCCCGCCCTCGGCGTCGATACCGCATAACCCCTACGCCTTCACCGCTCAAGCCGACGCTCATCGCGCCGATACAACCTACACGCCCTTCACCGTTACGACCGACCGCCCGCCCCGCCGATGACTCCTCCGCCCACCCGTCTCTCTCCGCGCCCGCCGCGCCTCCCCTCCGGGCGGACGGGCGGGTACGTCCGCTGGGCGGCGACCTTCGCTCCGATGTCGCCTATCTCCCGGGCCGCCGAAGAGGAATCGACGGAGACAAACTTCGCCGACCTCAGCCTCCGGGAGCTGATGAACGAAACGGGCACCTCCGTCTCCAAACGCGAACAACGCCGCAACGCCGCCGCCGCCGTCACCGTC
>JBBRHC010000149.1:0-8809 GCA_038223295.1 Opitutales bacterium | reverse complement strand
ACTTCCCTCGGCCAACGAAGCCGAGTTCGTCGAGTTTGGCGGCTGTCCATGTAGTTCCAGTCATCATAACGCCTCCAGAATCTCCGCGGCGTTGGTGGCGATGGTTTTTTCGAGGGTGCGGGGTGCGTTAGGCATGGGTGGCAAGGATACGGCTGGCGGTTTCAATGTAAGGGGTGGCTCCGGTGGTATGGACAGTGCGAAAGCGATCTGCGGCGGCGGACAGGGCGTGTAGCTCGGGTGAAATCCACGCGATGGTTTCGATGATGGTCGTATGTTGGTGGTCCAAGTCGGTCCAGTGCAGGATGCGTTCGTGGTGAAACACGCGGTTGCGCAGTTTGCGGATGCGGGTGAGGCGGCCATACACGGCATGGCGTTGGTTGCCGTGGCGACCGTCAATTTGCTTGGGCAGGCGGGGAAATACGCGGCGGAGGAGGGCGGGCCAGAGCAGGCTGAGGCCGTGGCGAGGGTGCTCGTAGCGGACCTCAAACAGGCCGGTCCAAAAGCCAAAGCTGAGTTCGGCCACGATACCGCCGGGGGTTTCGGGTTTTTCGGCGCGGCGCAATTCTTCGCGGGCGGCGGCGAGGTTGGCTTGTTCTTTGGGGGCGAGAAGCAGGGCGGGCGCGTCATACCAAGCGGCCTGCCCGGTGTGGGCGTGGAGGGTATGGTGGAGGGCATTGCGGAGAGCGATTTCGACCAGTTGGAGGGGCGGGTAGAGGGCTTCGCAGAGAGCTAGATTCCAGAGGTAACGGCCCCACGCGGTGGCTGCGTCCGCGCCATCTTGGCGGTAAGCGTCCAAGCGCTCCTCGGATACGGCGCGGGTGAGGCGGGCGACAAAATCAGGCTTGCGGGGCAGGAGGTCGGGGGATTGGTTAAACGAGTTGTCCCCGGACCATGCCCCTCCCGACCTAGTCGGTGATGCATCCGGGGTTTCTTTTTTTATGGGATCGGTGGAGTCCATACAGGCCGTGGTCGTGCGTTTAGGCTGCCCATCTCACTGCGGGAACCACGCTGGACCATTTTCCCGACGTCGGGAAAATGGTCGGCAATGTGGTGAAGGCGGTCTCGAAAACGTCGGTGTTCATGCGGTGAGGATTTCGGCAAGTTGCGCACCCTCACCCCGGCTCTCTCCCACGAGGAGAGGGAGGCAGGCGCGGTCCGATGATCGTTGCCAGGTTCTTCATGATTCGAGGATTTCAGAGACGTTCTGAGCAATCGTGGCTTCCAGGTTTCGCGCCTGAATTTTGAGGGTTTCCAGCTCCTAGTTGAGCGTCACCAGTTGGGACTTAAAATCCTCGTCGCTTAAGTCTTCGCCGGGGGCCACGCCGACATAGCGGCCGGGGTTCAAGCTCCAGCCTTGCTGCGCAATTTCATCGATAGATGCGGCCCGGCAAAGGCCGGGCACATCACGGTAGCGCAGCAAGGCTGGAGCACCCTCACCCCGGCCCTCTCCCACTGGGAGAGGGTGGCTCGGAGTGCCGGGTGAGGGTTGGGCGGCGAATACCTCCGCGAGCTTCGCACGGGCGTCGTCTCCGCCGAGAGTGAAGTCGAGCGGATCCCCTCGATACAGCCGCACAATGTTGCCCAAAAAGCCGATCTGCGCGGGCGTCCAGTCGCGGAGGGCGCGGGTGACTTGGCGGTAGATATGGCGCGCGTCTATGAACAACACGGTGTCGCTGTAGCGCGCACCGCGTTGTTCACCCTCACCCCCGGCCCCTCTCCCAGAGGTAGAGGGGAGGGCGGAGCGGGCATCAGGCTGTTCACCTTCACCTCCGGCCTCTTTCCCAGAGGTAGGGGGGAGGGCGGAGAGGATTTTGGAGAGCAGAGCGTCGGTGTCATCGAATACGCGGGAAATTTCGAAGCGGAGAACCGTATGGCCGATAGCGCGGAGATAGGCGTCGCGCTTGGTATCGATTTTCTTCCGTTCGGGAGTCGCATGAATAGAACCATCAAGCTCCACGATAAGACCGTGCTCGGCGCAGAAGAAATCGACGATGTAGTCGCCGATCTGGTGCTGGCGCCGGAACTTCAAATCGGCGAGTTGGCGATTACGCAAAAGCTCCCACAGCGCTTCTTCGACCGGCGTTTGTTTCTGCCGCAACTCCCGTGCTTGCTCCACCAATCCCTGAAAAACAAAGCCCCCTCTCCCACTGGGAGAGGGCTGGGGTGAGGGTGGACGAGGCGGAAGCGGAGCTTTCGCCTTGTCCATGAACCAGAGGGTGCAGGGGAGCGTGACGGTATAAAACATGTTGGGGCCGACGGCCACCATCACGTCCACGGCGCGGGCTTCGATCAACTGGCGGCGGAGTTCCTGCTCGGTGGAGCGGGCGTCGGAGGCGGAATTGGCCATGACGAAACCGGCGCGGCCGCGGGCGTTGAGCGCGGAGTAAAAGAGCTTAATCCAGAGGTAGTTGCCGTTGTCGGTGCGGGGTAGACCGTGGGGATAGCGGCGACCGGGGCCGACGGAGTCCTTGAGGCGCTCTTTGTCCACCGCGTTTACGTTGAAGGGAGGGTTGGCCAACACGAAATCGAAGCGACCGGTGGCGGCGTGCGGGTCGTCGTAGTAGCTGATGGCCTGCTTGATGTCGCCTTCGAGGCCGTGGACCGCGAGATTCATGCGGCAGAGGTCGGTGGTGGCGCGCTCTTTTTCCTGTCCGTAGATGGCGAGTTCCTTGGCCGGGTTTTTCTGCTGTTCGGAGACGAAGCGGGCGGACTGCACAAACATGCCGCCGGAGCCGCAAGCGGGGTCGAGGATGCGGCCGTGGAAGGGCTCGATCACCTCGGTGAGCAGGCGGACGATGCTGGACGGGGTGTAGAACTCACCGCCGCCCTGGCCCTCGGACATCGCGAACTCGGCGAGGAAGTATTCGTAAACGCGCCCGAAGGTATCGTAGTCGGCCGAGACGGGGATCTCGGACATCTTTTTGAGGAGCTGCTTGAGGAGGGTGCTGCCGAGGAGGTTGTAGGTCTTGGGGAGGACACCGGCGAGCTGGGGGTTGTGCTGCTCGATGGCGCGCATGGCGTCGTTGACCTTGGCCCCGATGTTTTCGGCCTCGGGGAGGTTGAGCAGGTGGTCGAAGCGGGTGGCGGGAGGCAGGTAGAGCAGGCCCTCGGCGTGGTAAGCGGTGGGATCGTCGAGCCGGGAGCCGCGCCGCGAGGAGGCGGCGGTGGTTTCGAGCCTGGCGCGTTGGGCGGCGAACCGGGCCTCGGGGAAGCGCAGGAAAATGAGGCCGGGGACGGGCGCGGAGTATTCCTAGGCCTTTAGTTCGGAGTTGGCGCGGAGCTGGTCGGCGGCGGCCCAGAGGCGTTTTTCAAGGGCGTCGGAGGCGGCGGCTTGGTCGCTCGCGGGGAAGTTGAGCTGGCCGCAGTCGATCCCGCGCCGTAGGCGGTCGCCGCCCATACGGGCCAAGAAAAACCTCGTCCGGCGCACTTTTTGCTCCCCGCCCATGAAAATTTTCTTTCATGCACCCGCACCCACTCCCTAGCTTGCGCCGTTTCGCATCCTGAATCCGGTGTCTTTCATGAATATCAAAGCTTATCTCAAACCCTCTTGCGGCTGGTCCAACGGCGTTCGCGCCATCATGCGCAAGCACGGCCTCGCGTTCGAGGACGTCGATATCATCAACAATCGCGCCCAGTACGCCGAGATGGTCGCCAAATCCGGCCAACCCCTTTCGCCCTGCGTCGAGATCGATGGCGTCATGCTGGCCGACATTTCCGGTGAAGAGGTGGAAAACTACCTCCTCGCAAACGACTTAATAAAACGCGTCGAGAAACCCCTCGACGTGCCGACCAACGCCGGCTGCTCGGACGAGGAACACGCCAGGATGGCCACCAAAACCATCCGCTTTTTCTGACCGGTCGCGAGCTCCCCTCCCACCCCACTCTGGGCCGGCTCTCGCGAGACCTCGCGCAGCCGGCCTTTTTTTCGCCCTCGTTCTCTTTTCCTCCCCCCCGTTTTCCTGGCTCAGCCCACGTCCTCCCATCACCTCCCACTCGGGACGCCGACTCGGACCTCCGATTCGAGACTCCGATTCCTGATTTCATCTCGCCCGCTTCCCGCGCTCCTCGCCCGCCTCCCGCGCTTCACTCCTCGCTAATCGCCGCCCGCCCCCCGTTTTTCCACATGCCCGCCACCTCGCCCGTCATCATCCCGTCCCCCCTCTACACGCCCGACCAGGAGCATGATGCCTGCGGCGTGGGCTTCATCGCCAAGTTGAGCGGCGAGCGCTCCTACGACGTGCTCAACCGCGCGCTCACCGCGCTCAAGGCACTCGCCCACCGCGGCGCCATCGACGCCGATGCCGTCACCGGCGACGGCGCGGGCGTGCTCACCCAGCTCCCCATCGCATTTTTCAAGGACTACCTCACCTCCATCGAACAGCCTCTTTTCCAAGATTCCGACCTCGGCGTCGGCATGATTTTCCTGCCCGCCGACGACGACTACGCCCAGGCCCATTGCCGCAAAATCGTCGAGGCCGCCGTGAAGGCCGAGGGCCTCTCCTTCCTCGACTGGCGCGAGGTCCCCACCGACTCCTCCTGCCTCGGCCGCAAGGCCATCGAGACCCAGCCCACCATCGTCCAGGCCCTCGTCGCCCGCAAAGACGACACCTCCGACGACGAGTTCGAGCGCAAGCTCTTCCTCGTGCAAAACTCCGCCGAAAAGCAGATCCTCGAGGCCAAGATCCAAGGCTTCTACATCTGCTCCTTCTCCTCGCGCACCATCGTCTACAAGGGCCTCCTCACCCCCGCGCAGCTCAAGAAATACTTCCTCGACCTGAAGTCGCCGAAGTTCACCACCTCCTTCGCGATCTTTCACCAACGCTACTCGACCAACACGTTCCCCACCTGGCACTTAGCCCATCCCTTCCGGATGCTGGCGCACAATGGCGAGATCAACACCATACGCGGCAACCGCAACCAGATGCGCGCCCGCGAAAACTCCACCGCCCACGGCGTGTGGGGCGACCGTTTCCCCGACCTAAAACCCCTCGTCCAGCCCTCCGGCTCCGACTCCGCGTCCTTCGACAACGCACTCCAACTCCTCACCC
The DNA here is from genome assembly GCA_038223295.1 of Opitutales bacterium. GTDB lineage: Bacteria > Verrucomicrobiota > Verrucomicrobiia > Opitutales > Opitutaceae > IMCC26134_A. Next base: position 3,761 of record JBBRHC010000149.1, on the reverse strand, counting down.
TCGGCGGCCGCAGCCCCCTGCACGCCTGCATGATGATGATGCCCCCGGCCTGGGAAAAGGACAAGACCCTCGCCCCCGAGACGCGCGCCTTCTACCGCTACCACGCCGCCGTCATCGAGCCCTGGGACGGCCCCGCCGCCGTCGTGTTCACCGACGGCAAAGTCGTCGGCGCCTCCCTCGACCGCAACGGCCTCCGCCCCGCCCGCTACAAGATCTTCGACGACGGCTACGTCATCCTCGCGAGCGAGGCCGGCCTCGTGCACGACTTCCCCGGCAAGGTCATCGAGTCCGGCCGCCTCGGGCCCGGCCGCATGCTCGCGGTCGATTTTGCCGCCGGCAAAGTCCTGCGCGACGACGAGGTGAAGTCCGCCGTCGCCTCCTCCCCCCACTTCCGCGACTGGTGCGACAAAAACCTGGTCAACCTCCACGCCCTCGCCGGCGCCTCCGACGCCGCCCTGACGGCCAGCCCCACCGACGCCTCCGACGCGGACCGCCCGCTCACGGGCGCTCCTTCCGCCCCGCCCGATGTCGTCGCCCAGCTCGCCTTCGGCTACGAATCCGACGAAGTCGAACTCGTCCTCGCCCCCCTCGCCGAGGGCCTCGAGCCCACCGGCTCCATGGGCGACGACACGCCCCTCGCCGTGCTCTCGCGCCGCCCGCGTCTGCTGTATACCTATTTCAAGCAACTCTTTGCGCAGGTGACTAATCCGCCCATCGACTCCGTGCGCGAAAAGGCGGTCATGTCCCTCAATATGCTCCTCGGCGGCCGCCTCGGCCTCTTCGAGGAACTCCCCGAGAGCACCGGCCTGGTCGAACTCGACTCGCCCGTCCTCCTCGATCACGAGCTCGCCGCCCTCGCCACCGTGCCCGCGATGAAGGACCGCGTCGTCACCCTCGCCGCCCACTTCTCGCCCACCTCCGGCCCCGCCAGCCTCGAACCCGCCGTCAAGGCCCTCGCCGCCCGCGCCGAGCAGGCCGTGCGTGACGGTGCCAAAATCGTCGTCATCTCCGATCGCGGCCTCACCGCCCAGCAGGTCGGCATCCCCATGCTCCTCGCCGTCGGCGCCGTGAACCAACAACTCGTGCGCGCCGGCCTCCGCCTCGCCTGCGACCTCGTCGCCGAGACCGGCGAAGCCCGCGAAGTCCACCAGATCGCCTGTCTGCTCGGCTTTGGCGTCAACGCCGTCAACCCCTACCTCGCCCTCGCCACCGTCGCCGACCTCGCCGCAACCGGCAAGACCGCCAAGCCCGTCACGACCGCCCAGGCCCTCCTCAACTACCGCGACGCCATCGACGCCGGCCTCTACAAGATCATGGCCAAGATGGGCATCAGCACGCTCGCCTCCTACCGCGGCGCGCAGATCTTCGAGGCCCTCGGCATCTCCAATAAAGTCGTCCACGAATGCTTCACCGGCACCGCCTCCCCCATCGGCGGCATCGACTACGCGCAAATCGCCGACGAGGCCCTCCGCCGCCACGCCCGCGCCTTCCTCGATTTGAGTGGCACGGGCGTCCCGCCCGCGGGTTCGGAGTCCGCCGCTCCCGCGCCCCTCGCCCTCGCCCCCGAAGGTTACTACCGCGTCAACAAGCGTGGCGAAGGCGAGTTCCACGGCTGGAACCCGAAGGTCGTCGCCTCGATGAACAAGTTCATCAAGGCCGCCGATTTCACCGGTTACCAGGAGTGGAAGACCCAGGGCGACGAGCACCAACCCGTCGCGCTCAAGGACTTGCTGAAGATCCGCTTCGACCTCCCCGGCCGCCCCGCCGTGCCCGTCGACGAGGTCGAGACCATCGAGGAGATCCGCAAACGCTTCACCACCGCCGGCATGTCCCTCGGCGCGCTTTCCCCCGAGATGCACGAGGCCCTCGCCATCGCCATGAACCGCATCGGCGGCAAATCCAATTCCGGCGAAGGCGGCGAAGACCCCGATCGTTTCAACGTCCGCGCCAACGGCGACAACGCCAACTCCGCCATCAAGCAGGTCGCCTCCGGCCGTTTCGGCGTCACCGCCGCCTACCTCTCCTCCGCCAAGGAAATCGAGATCAAGATGGCCCAGGGCGCCAAGCCCGGCGAAGGCGGCCAGTTGCCCGGCGCCAAGGTCACCCCGCTCATCGCCAAGCTCCGTTACTCCGTGCCGGGCGTGATGCTTATCTCGCCCCCGCCGCACCACGACATCTACTCCATCGAGGATCTCGCCCAGCTCATTTTCGACCTGAAGGAGGTCAACCCCCGCGCCAAGGTGTGCGTTAAACTCGTGTCGTCCTCCGGCGTCGGCACCGTCGCCGCCGGCGTGGCCAAGGCCTACGCCGACGTCGTGCTCGTCTCCGGCCACGACGGCGGCACCGGAGCCTCCCCCCTCGCCTCGATCAAGAACGCCGGCTCGGCCTGGGAAATCGGCGTCGCCGAAGCCCACCAAGTCCTCATGATGAACCAGTTACGTGGCCGCGTGGTCCTCCGCACCGACGGCGGCATGAAGACCGGCCGCGACATCATCATCGCCGCCCTCCTCGGCGCCGAGGAATACAACTTCGGCACCGCCGCCCTCATCGCCGGCGGCTGCGCCATGTTCCGCGTCTGCCACCTCAACACCTGCCCGGTCGGCGTCGCCACCCAGCGCGAGGATCTGCGCGCCAAATTCCGCGGCAAACCCGAGAACATCATCAACTTCTTCAACGCCGTCGCCGAGGACGTCCGCCACTATCTCTCCAAGCTCGGCGCGCGCACGCTCAACGACATCATCGGTCGCGTCGACCTCCTCGAGCAGATCGACGACCCCGCCAACCCCAAGACCAAGCTCCTCAACCTCGGCGGTCTGCTCCACAACCCCGATCCCACCGGCGAGCTCGACCGCTACCACACCCGCGAGCGCAACGAGCGTTTCGGCGGCGAAGGCTCCCTCGACGAAGCCATCGTGCAGGACGCGCGCGACGTGCTCGTCAAAATGTCCAAGAGCCTCGTCCGCCGTTACAAGATCACCAACGTCAATCGCGACATCGGCACCCGCCTCTCCGGCCAGATCGCGCTCTACAACGGCGACGAAGGCCTGCCCTCCGGCACCATCGACCTCACCTTCACCGGTTCCGCCGGCCAGAGCTTCGGCACCTTCCTCGTCAACGGCGTGCGCCTCACCCTCCACGGCGAGGCCAACGACTACGTCGGCAAGGGCATAAACGGCGGCGAGATCATCATCCGCCCCAAGTCCTCCGAGACCTTCGTGTGGAAAGACCAAAGCATCGCCGGCAACACCTGCCTCTACGGTGCCACCGGCGGCACCCTCTTCGCCGCCGGCCGCGCCGGCGAGCGTTTCGCGGTGCGCAACTCCGGCGCCACCGCCGTGGTCGAGGGTGTGGGCGACCACGGCTGCGAATACATGACCGGCGGCCTGGTGGTGATACTCGGCGCCACGGGCGTGAACTTCGGCGCCGGCATGTCCGGCGGCGTGGCTTTCGTGTACGACGAGGCCGGTAGTTTCGCGAAGAAGATCAACCCCGCCATGATCGGCCTGGAGCGCCTCACCCTCGGCGAGGAGAGCGACAGCCTCCGCTCCTTGATCGCGCTGCATTTCCGCCTCACCGGCAGCAAACACGCGCAAAATCTGGTGGAGAACTGGGATGCCTCCCTCGGCAAATTCTGGAAAGTCGTCCCCTTCCCCCCGACCTTCGACACCCCGAAGCCGATGTACAGATTCGACCCCGCGCGCATCATGATGAGTGCGGTGTAAACCGCCGCCGCGCCGCCGGGGTTCCCCCACCCCGGCCCC
>JBBRHC010000148.1:0-8851 GCA_038223295.1 Opitutales bacterium | reverse complement strand
CGCGAGGCCACCCGCGCCGGCGTGCCGATCATCGGCGTAAACCGCGGCAGTCTCGGATTTCTCACCACCTTCTCGGCCGAGGAAGCGCTGGCTCAGTATCCCGCCCTGCTCGCCGGCGACTACCGGCTGGCCGAACGCTCGCTGCTGGCCTGCCGCACCGGCCCCGAGCACGAGGATGTGGCGCTCAACGACGTCGTCATCAAAGACGAGATCAACTCCAAGCTGGTGCGCCTCGGCGTCTACGCCGACGGCGAATTCGTCACCGACTATCACGGCGACGGCCTGCTCATCGCCACGCCCACCGGCTCCACCGCCTACAACCTCTCCGCCGGCGGCCCGCTTATCCACCCCTCCGCCGAGGTGCTCGCGATGACCCCCATCTGCCCGCACACGCTGAGCAACCGCTCCATCATTTTCCGCGCCGGCGTAAAGCTCCGCGTCATCAACCACTCCGACGCCGCCACCGGCCTCATCGTCGCCGCGGATGGCCGGGTCCTGCCCGCCCCCGCGCCCGACGCGCCTCTGGAGATCGAGCGCTCCCCGCACCGCCTGCGCCTCATCCAACGCCGTGACCACAGCCACTTCGCCACCGTCCGCGCCAAGCTAAAATGGAGCGGCGCCGCCGCCCCCGACAAACGCTAGCCCCGCTCGCCCGTTGTAGGGCGGGGTCGCCGCACCCCGCCGCTCCGACCTCCGTTCATCCGTTCAGCTCTTCAGCAGCCCCGTCCGCCGTCTGCCGTTCATCCGCTCCGACGTCCGTCATCCGCTCCTCCGCCCCCCGCCGTCGCCCACCGGCCCGCCCGTTCCCAATCATGCCCGCCCCCGCCCCCGCCGACCGCCACGCCGCCCTCCGCCGCCGCCTCCGCCTCGGCCTCGGGGCGTTTTTCATCGTCGGCGGCCTCGCCCACTTCGTCGCGCCCCACGCCTACGACCCGATGATGCCGCCGTGGCTGCCCGCCGCCTCGCACCGCCCGCTCATCTACCTCTCCGGCCTCGCCGAGTTTGCCGGCGGCATCGGCGTGCTCACCCCCCGTTTCCGTCGCCCCGCCGCCTGGGGCCTCCTCGCCCTGCTCGTCGCCATCTTCCCCGCCAATCTCCACGTCGCGCTCGATCCCTCCGCCGGCGCCGACTTCGGCTTTTCCCAAGCCGTGCTCTGGCTGCGCCTCCCCTTCCAGGCCCTCTTCATCGCCTGGGTATGGTGGACCTGCCTGCGCCCGACCGGACTCAGGGCTGTCGCACGAGATTGATCACATCCGCGGACGACAGCGTGGACGCGCGCCGCTCCACCTCGCCGCTATGCTGGCCGAAGAGGCGCTGACCTTCGCCCAACAGATCGCGGTAGGTGTCCTTGAGTACCGCGATTTCCATTTTCCGCCCGCCGCCATAGTAGCGGATCGCCAGCCGCCCGATCGCAAAGGTCGAGGCAAACGTGATCGCCGCCCCCGCCCCGGTGCCGACCGCCGCCCGGCCCAGCCCGCCGACCAGGCCCTTGCCGAGAAAGTGGCCGGCCAACCCGCCCAACAGCTTGCGCGCGTAGACCTCCACCGCCTGCGCCGCCAGCCCCGCGCCCGCCGTCGCCATGAAATCCCGGATGTGCCCGCGATCCAGCGGGTAGCCGTGCGCCTTGCCCACGCCATAGACCAACTTCATCTGCAGCGGCACGATCGCCATGGTCGCCAGCGACTGCGGCAACAGCTCCAGCGCGCCCGTCAGGATCGCGTGGTTGAGCACGCTCTTTTCCAGCGCCGCCGTATCCACCGGGGCCAGACGCTGCGTCGCCGCCGAGGCGAGCGGCGGAGGCGTGGCGCCCGCGCCCGCGCCCGCCGGCACCGCCTGGGCCACCCGCTCCGCCGCGCTCTCCGCCACGCCCGCCGCCTCCGCCTGCGCCGCCATGCCTAGCAACTCCCGCAATCGCGCCAGAAAAGCCCGCTCCGCCGCATCCGGCGGGCCGTCGGTGTCGCACACACCCAGCGCCATCTCGTAGGCCAGCAGACGCGCCTCGCGCCCGGACAGGTCCGCCGCCGCCCGCTCGACCGGATACTGGCCGGCCAGCACTTCCTGATAGACGGCCCACGGGTTCACCGCCTCGGCCGCGAAGCCCTCGGTCATGCGCTTGAGCGCGGCGCGCTCCGCGTCGGATTTCGCGCCGTCGGCCAGCGCGGCGTGCAGGAGAATAGCGAAGACGGCCTTTTGTTCAGCGGGAGAAAACATGGCCGCCAAATCTACCCGAATCCCGCCGAACCGCCATTACTCGCCGACGCGAAAATTCAACCCGCCACGACCTCCGCCAACAACCGCAGCACCCCCGCCGCCACCCGCGCCTGCACCGCCGCGCGCCCCAGCCCCGCGCCCTCCACCCGCGCCGTGCGCACCTCGCCGCCGCGCACCACCGCCACCCACCCAAACGGATCCGCCGCCCCGCGCCCCTCGACCGCCTCCGCGGCGCCCGTCGTCGCCAGCCCGATCTCGCAGCCAAACAACTTCGCCGCCCCGCGCGCCATCTCCTCCGCCACCCGCGCCGACACCGCGTTCACCGCCTCCGCGTGCCCCGCGTCGACGCCCAGCAAGCGCACCTTCGCCTCCGTCGCATAACACGTCACGCCGCCGGAGAAATACCCCGACGCCCCGCTCCACCGCCCCAGCTCCGCCTGCACCCGCCCCACCGTCAGACTCTCCGCCGCCGCCGCCTTGACGCCCAGCGTCAGCAGCCGCGCGTGCAGCGCCCTCCCCTCCGCCTCCGACCATTCCATGTCGTCTTCATCCGCGCCCATCTGCGTGATCCGCGGTCAAAAAAAATTCCCGCCCCTCACAACGCGATCTCCACCCCCACCGGGCAATGATCGCTGCCCATCACCCCGGGCTCGATCCACGCCCGCCGCAACTTCGGCCGCAGCGCCGCCGACGCCAAAAAGTAGTCGATCCGCCACCCCACGTTCCGCCCGCGCGCGCCTCCCCGGTAGCTCCACCACGAATAGTGATCCGGCCCTTTTTCAAACTCGCGAAACGTGTCCACGAACCCCGCGTCCACAAACCGCGTGAACCCCGCCCGCTCCTCCGGCGAGAAGCCCGGGTTCGCCACGTTTTCCTTCGGCCGCGCCAGATCGATCGCCTGGTGCGCCACGTTGAAATCCCCGCACGCCACCACCGGCTTCGTTTTCTCCAGCGCCTGAATAAACCTCAAAAACTCCGCGTCCCACACCTGCCGGTAGGGCAGCCGCCGCAGCTCGTCCTGCGCGTTGGGCGTATACACGTTGACCAAAAAAAACGTCTCGAACTCCGCCGTCAGCACCCGCCCCTCCGCGTCGTGGTCCTTCATCCCGAAGCCGAAACGCACGCTCATCGGCGCGTGTTTGCTCAGGATCGCCGTGCCGCTGTAGCCCTTTTTCTCCGCCGCGTAAAACGTCACCGAGGTGTATTCAGCCGGCCACGACACGTGCCCCACGTCGCCCGGGTGGCACTTCGTTTCCTGCAGGCAGACCACGTCCGCCCCGCTCGCCGTCATCCACGGCACCAGCGTGCCCTTGTCCAGCCCCGCGCGCGCACCGTTCACGTTCCACGAAAGTAGTTTCATCAGGAGTAAAACCGCCACGCTCACCCCCGGGCCCGCGCACTTCAACCCCGCAACCCACCGCACTAAAAAAATCAAGCTAGATACGCCACCCTCCGCCTTTGGCAAATCCCCGAACCGGTTTGTAGCATCCGTGATATGCCCATTAGCCCGCTTAACACTATTCGCCCCGGCTGGCGCTCCCGCCGCGCCCGCTTCAACTGGACTCGCGGCAAGATTCGCTGTAACGCGGTCCCCGCAAAAACCTGATCCTAGAAACTCCTCCCGTCATGAAGCTCCGTTCCTTGCTCGCCCTCCTCACCCTCGGCTTCGGCACCCTCTTCGCCGATGCCAAAAAAGATTCGTACGCCAAACCCGCCAAGAGCGTCGTGGAAATCGCCATCGGCTCGCCCGACCACACCACCCTCGTCGCCGCCGTCAAGGCCGCCGGCCTCGTCGAAACCCTCTCCGGCCCCGGCCCCTTCACCGTTTTCGCCCCCACCAACGCCGCCTTCGCCAAGCTCCCCGCCGGCACGGTCGAGACCCTCCTCAAACCCGAAAACAAAGCCAAACTCGCCGCGATCCTCACCTACCACGTGGTCGCGGGCAAGGTGCTGGCCGCCGACGTCAAACCCGGCGACGTGAAGACCGTCAACGGCGAGACCGCCACCATCTCCGTGAAAGACGGCGCCCCCCACATCGACGGCGCCAAGATCATCGCCACCGACCTCGTTGGCAGCAACGGAGTCGTGCACGTGATCGACACTGTCATCATGCCCTGATCGGTCCCCCGGCGACACGTGTCGCCCGCAAGGCCTAGACGCCCGCCGTCCCCTCCCGCCCCGTGCCGCTCGAAGCGCGCCCGGGGCGTTTTCATTTCCACCCCTTCCGCGCCCTGCCCCGCCACCCTTTCCGCGCCCCGCCACGCCGCTCTTGCCCATTATACCGTGGTCATTGGAAGTTACTCGTTTCCCATGTCCGCCCCCGCCCTCGTCCACCGTCCGCTCGGCCAACGCATCCCCGACCTGCTCCACGCGGTCTCCTGCAGCCTGCCGACCATGCGCGACGTCATCGGCTACGAGGAAAAAGACCCCGCCGTCACCGCCCACCTCACCAGCGGTTACCCGCGCTTCGTCGTCCACCCGCTCCTCCGTCAGGTCGCCGGCGTCCTCCGCCGCACCGATCCCTCCCTCTCCGCCCGCGAACTCTGGCTCTGCGCCGGCCCCGCCGTCGCCGCCGCCCTTCGCCTGCACTTGGGCAACCCCGGTGACGTGATCGCCCTCACCCCCCACCTCACCGCCCTCGCCCTTCCCGCCGACCCCGCCCCCGATCTCTCCCGCCGCGCCCGGCACTACCTCCAGCACACCGGCGCCTTTGCCTCCTCCCGCGCCGCCGAGGACTGGCTGGTCTGCTCCGGCGAGCTCCCCGCCATCGCGCCCGAAACCGTTTTTGCCAGCGCCCACGACGTCGACCCCGGCCCCGACGAGGCCGACTCCGAGGCCGCCGCCCACGTCCGCCGCACCCTCGCCGCCACCTTCGGCCACGCCCTCCCCGCCGACGAAATCCACCTCGTCCCCAGCGGCATGGCCGCCACCTACGCCGCCTTCCAGGCCGTCAACGCCCTCCAAGCCCCGCGCGGCCGCACCCGCTGGGTCCAGCTCGGCTGGCTCTACCTCGATACCATCGCGCTGCTCCAGAAGTTCACCACCGCCCCCGCCGCGGACTACCTGCACCACGCCAGCGTGTTCGACCTCGACGGCCTCGCCCGCCTGCTCGACGCCCACCCCGACCGCGTCGCCGGCGTCTTCGCCGAGATCCCCACCAACCCCCTCATCCAGACCCCCGCCCTGCCCGCCCTCGCCGCCCTCTGCCGCGCCCGCGGCATCGCCCTCGTCCTCGATCCCACCATCGCCTCGCCCCTCAACCTCGACATCCTCCCTCACGCCGACGTGGTGGTCAACTCCCTCACCAAATACACCGCCTCCGAGGGCGACGTCATCCTCGGCGCCCTCGCCGTCAACCCCGCCTCCCCGCTCGCCGCCGCCCTCCGCGCTCCCGTGGCCGAGGCCGCCGCCCTCGCCGCCACCTACCCGCGCGACATCGCCCGCCTCGCCGCCCAAATCGACGCCACCCCGGCCCTCATCGCGCGCATCAACACCACCACCCCGCGCATCGTCGCCTTCCTCCGCGCCCACCCGCGCGTCGCCGAGGTTTTCTGGAGCGGCCACGCCGCCTCCGCCGCTAACTACGCCGCCCTCGCCCGCACCCCCGCCAGCGTCGGCAGCCTGATCACGTTTACCCTCCGCACCGACGATCCGGCCTTCTCGCTCGCCCGTTTCTACGACCGCCTGCGCCTCGCCAAAGGCCCCAGCTTCGGCCTCGGCACCTCGCTCATCTGCCCTTTCATGTATCTGGCGCATTACGATCTGGTAGCGACGCCCGAGGGCCGCGCCTACCTCGCCCTCCACCACCTCGACCCCGATCTCCTCCGCCTCAGCATCGGCGCCGAGCCCGCCAACGACCTCCTCGCCGCCCTCGCCGAAGCCCTGGCCTGATCGGTTAGGCTCACGCCTTCTCCCCGCCAGATGGCCGCCCTTGACACCCCGAGGCCCTCGCCCGGCCCGGCTCGACCGAGCCTGCCAATTCCCCTGCCCGCCGCCCTCCCGCCCGCGCGGGGGATTCTCCCGAGGTAAAAACCCGCTCGCCCATGTCGTGCGCTTGAAAATGGCTATCTGGATTAATTAAAAATAACTACCCGGGATTCCGCCCCGTTCCCTCCGCCTCGCTTTGGCCCGCCCCACCTCGTTCCCCGCGCCATCATGCATCCGCCCCGCTTTCTCGCCGCCTGCCTCGTCGCCCTCACCCTCGCCGCCACCTCGCCTCCGCGCCGCCGACAGCCCCACCGGCACGGTCGTCACGTCGTTCGCCCCGGCCACGGACATCGGTGCCATTGTCGCCGCCGCGCCCGACTCCTCCGTCCGTTTCCTGGCGGTCACCTCGAACGGCGTCCGCCGCCTCGGTGCCGACGGCACGGTCGAGCCCACCAGCTCCTTCGGTCTCAGCGTATTCAACGCCTCCGCCATCCTACCCCTCCCCGACGGCCGCGCACTGATCGGCGGCGGCTTCGCCAGCCAGACTCATCTACCCAGCGCCACCCCCTCTTCCCGCACCCGCCTTTTCCGTCTCAACGCCGATGCCACCGGCACCGTCGATCCCACCTACGCGCCCTCCCTTCTCGGCACGGTCACAATCCTCGCGCCCGGCGCCGGCGGCAAAATCTACATCGGCTCCGAGGTCACCCTCACCGGCACCACCGGCACCCTCGGTCTGCAACGCCTCCTGGCCGACGGCACGGCCGATCCGACCTTCGTCCCGCCGCCTCTCACCGGGGTGGCTGAATAACACCGCCCGAGGCATCGCCTACCGCGATGGACGCCTCCTGGTCTGGGGTGATTTTAGCACGGTCACCGGTCTCACCCAAACCGGCCTGGCCCGGTTCAATCTCGACGGCACCCGCGACACCTCCTTTTCCATCGGCGGCGGCGCGTCGTCATCCTTGGGCGGTGCGGGCGTCGCCAGCGCTTTCCCCACCTCGAGCGGCGACCTCTTCGTCGGCGGCAACTTCACCTTGTTCCGCTTCATCCCGCGCAACCGCGCCGCACTCCTCGTCGGCAATCCCCAGATCGGCGCCGCCGGCTTTGCCTCGCCGTTGGTCGCTGCGTTCGAGTCGGGTCTCGCCGCCACGCTCAGCCTCCGCCGCTACGTCCTCGCCACCGAGGCCGCGTCCATTCTTTACTCCACCGCCAACGGCACCGCCCTCGCCGGCACCGACAACACCCCCGCCTCCGGCACCGTCACCTGGCCCGCCGGCGACGCCACGGACAAAACCGTCGTCATCCCGCTCCTCGACAACGCCGTCATCGGACCCAACAAGACGTTCTTCGTCAACTTAAGTGCCCCCGTCGGCCCCATCACCGCCGCCGCCCGCGCCACCGTGCGCATCGTCGATGACCAGACGCCCGTCACTTACACCACCCAACCGGTCGGCGCCGCGCTGACGATCGGCGGCGATCTCGCACTCTCCGCCGTGCTCTGCTCGCCACTTATGACCACCTACCAATGGTTCCGCAACGGCGTCGCCCTGCCGGGCGCCACCGCCGCTTCGCTCCATCGAATCGGGGTCACGACCGCGGATGCGGGGGCCTACACCCTGGTCGCCGCCAACGCGTCCGGCACTTTCACGACCACGCCCGTCTTTGTCTCGGTGCTTCCGCGCCCGGGCCGGCTCGCCGCCGACCAAAGCACCTCCGGCCGGCCGATCTTTATGAACGGCGCCCCGACCGTGATCGTATCGCTGACGGACGGCGGTGCGTTGATCGGCGGAAGTTTTTCGGCCGATGCGGCCAACAACGTCAATCAAGCCAACCTGATCCGCGTGCGCGCCGACGGTCGCACCGACCCGTCGTTTACACTCTTCGGAACCGGCACCCCGCTGCTTCGTCAGCCCGATGGCAAGATTCTGGTCGGAGGTCCGCGCCTGCTTCGGCTGAACGCCGACCTGACCCGCGACACCGCTTTCACGACCAACGCCAGCCCCTCATTCTTGGTAGACGTGAGCGATCTTGCCCTCGATTCAACCGGTCGGATTTACGTGGGCTTGGCCAGCGGAGGCATCCGCCGCTTCGCGGCCAATGGCACGCCCGATGCGGGCTGTGTGGTCACCACCCCCAACCATGGATCGAGAACCATCACCGCCCTTGCCATGCAGGCGGACGACACGCTTTTGATGGCCGGCGATTACAGCAATGTGAACAACGCCAGCCCCGCCAAAAAGAGTCTGGCCCGGCTCCATCCCGATGGCACCACCGACCTCGGCTTTACCAACGGCCTCGGCAGCGCCGCCGCCAACGATCTGCTCGTCACCGCTGGCGGCCGCCGGCTCGCGAGCGGGAGCTATTCCGGACCGGCCGGGGTCGTCGAGTTCGCCGCTACTGGTGGCCGCTTGGCCACAATCGACAGCCCGTTCACCGGCTATCGCGCCGTGCAAGCCCCCGGCGGCAAAGTCCTCGTGCTCCGCGCCAGCACGGTCGGATCCGAAAAACTGATACGCCTGACCGAGACCCTCGGCGCCGACTCCACGTTCGATCTCGGCACCGGCTTTAATCCCGAAATCCGGAGTAGGAGCCGATGAGATGGCGCAAGAAGTTGGATCAGATGGTCGTTCGTGAATCCCGAGGTGCACTGAATAGTGCATTGAGCGGGTGAACGAACGAGCAGATGACCAGCAGATTGCGCCAGATCGCG
>JBBRHC010000147.1:0-8885 GCA_038223295.1 Opitutales bacterium | reverse complement strand
AACTGCGCCCGCGGCGGCATTATCAAGGAGACCGCCCTGCTCGCCGCCCTCAAGAGCGGCCACGTCGCCGCCGCCGGCCTCGATGTTTACGAGGAGGAGCCGCTCGCGAAGGACAGTGAGTTCCGCACGCTGCCCCACGTCACGCTGACGCCGCACCTCGGCGCCTCGACCGCCGAGGCCCAGGAATCGGTCGGCATCGAGATCGCCGAGCAGATCGCCGACGTGCTCCTGCACGGCGCGGTGCGCAACGCGGTCAACCTCCCCTCCATGGACGCGGCCGCCGCCAAGGCCGTCGCGCCCCACCTCGATCTCGCCGCCAAGCTCGGCACCCTCGTGCAGCAGATCGCGCCCAAGCAGATCGCCAAGCTCCGCGTCATCTACCAGGGCAAGGTCGCCGATCTCGACGTCAACGCCATCACCCGCGCCCTCCAGTGCGGCTTCCTCCGCCGCATCAGCGGCGATGGGGTCAACGCGGTCAACGCCCCCACCTTTATCCAGCGCCTCGGCATAGCGTTCGAGGTCGTGAAGAGCAGCGACGCCGGCGACTACACCGACCTCATCGAGGTCGAGGCCACGGCCGGCGACGGCACCGTCCACAGCGCGCGTGGCACCTTCATGGGCAAGAGTTACGCGCCCCGCATCGTCGGCATCAACGGCCGCGAGGTCGAGGTCGCCGCCGAGGGCCAGCTCCTCGTCCTGGAGAACAACGACCAGCCAGGCATGGTCGGCGCGGTCGGCACGCTGCTTGGCAACGATGGCGTCAACATCGCCGACATGTCGCTCTCGCGCCTCACCCCCGGCGACACCGCCTACATGGTGGTGCGCGTCGACCACGAGCCCAGCGCCGCCGCCCGCGCCGCGATCAAGGCCAACGCCGCGATCAAACTCGCGAAGTTCGTGCAGCTCTGAGGCGGCGCGGCCAAAGGACGCGCCGTCTGCTAGCGAGTAGTGGGTAGCGGGTAGTGAGCATACCAAGCCCTCGCCGCCCAACCATTCCGGTTTTCCACTCATCGCCCACCACTCGCTACTCACTGCTTTTCCCATGCTGATCCCGCTCCTCCTCGCCGCCGTCGTCGGCTACCTGCTGGGCGCCTTGCCCTTCGGGTGGCTGATCTCGCGCCGTTTCGGGATCAATATCTTCGAGCACGGCTCGAAGAATCCCGGCGCGACCAACGTGAAGCGCGTGCTCGGCGGCTTGTATGGCTCGCGGGGCAAACGCGCCGGCAACCTGGCGTTTTTCCTGGATGCGCTGAAGGGCGCGGCGGCGGCGGGTTGGCCGCTGTGGTATGCACGTCAGACGGATTTTGGTTTCATCGTTTCTCAGGACGGTGGAAGCGTCACTTGGTTCGACTCTGGTCATGCCCCCGCCATGGCCATCACCGGCCTGATTTTCGCCCTCGTCGGACACAGTTACAGTTGCTGGACGCGTTTCAAAGGGGGCAAAGGCGTGGCCACCTCCGCCGGCGGTCTGCTCGTTCTTTTGCCGATTCCCACGCTGCTCGCGGCCGTCGCGTGGTTCGCCGCCTTCTTCGCCTCTCGTTACGTCTCCCTCGCCTCCATCGTATCCGCGGTGGCCCTACCCGCCGCGGCTTGGCTCATCCCCGGCACGCCGCGTCCCTTCGCGGTCCTCGCCACCGTGATCGGAGCCTTTGTCATCCTCCGTCACCGCGCCAATATCACCCGCCTCTGCAATGGCACGGAGAGCAAGTTCGACAAAAAGCCGGTCGCCGCCGCCGCCGCCCCCGCGCCGTCGTCCGCGAATTCCGCCTGATCATAAATCATAAATCCTAAATCCATGACCGTCCCCACCATCAACATCGGCATCTGCGGCCTCGGCACCGTCGGCCAGGGCGTGTGGAAACACCTGGAGCGCGCGCGCCCCGAGCTCGAGGCTCGCCTCGGCGCCAAGCTCGTGCTCGCCCGCGCCTCCGTGCGCGACCTGGAAAAAAAGCGCGACGTCCGCCTGAAGCCCGCCCAGCTCTGCACCGACCCGCTCTCCATCGCCACCGATCCGTCCATCCAGATCGTGTGCGAACTCATCGGCGGCACCGGCATCGCCCGCAAGGTCACACTGGCCGCGCTCAAGCTCGGCAAGACCGTCATCTCCGCCAACAAGGCCCTGCTCTGCGCCCACGGCCCCGAGCTCTTCGCCACCGCCCGCAAGCACGGCGGCCAGTTTTTCTTCGAGGCCTCGGTGGCCGGCGGCATCCCCATCATCAAGGCCCTGCGCGAGGGTCTCGTCGCAAATCGTTTCCGCCGTATCTACGGCATCCTCAACGGCACCTGTAACTACATCCTCACCCGCATGGAGCGCGAGGGCCTGCCTTACCAAGTGATCGTGAAAGAGGCCAAGGAGCTGGGCTACGCCGAGGCCGACGAGGCGCTCGATGTCGAGGGTTGGGACACCGCCCACAAGGCTTCCGTGCTCGCCTACCTCGCCCATGGCACCTGGGTCTCGACGAAACAAATGGTGGTCGAGGGCATCACCCACCTCACCCAGGCCGACCTGACCTTTGCCCGTGAAAACGGCTACGCGATCAAGCTCCTCGCCGTTATCGAGCGTGATCTCGAGCGCAACGTGCTCTCAGTCGGCGTTTATCCCGCGCTGCTCCCGCTCACCAAGGCCATCGCCAACGTGAACGAGGTTTACAACGGCATTTCCGTCGCCGGCGACATCGTCGGCGAGACCACCTACATCGGTCGCGGCGCCGGCCAGGACCCGACCGCCAGCGCCGTCATCGGTGATATCATTGACGCCGCCTCGCAGCTCGTCCGCGGCGGCGCCGTGCTGCCGTCCGCGCCCGCGACCAAGCTCGCGTTGACCCCGCCCACCGCACTGCGTTCACGCCACTACCTGCGCCTCGACGTGAAGGACCAGCCCGGCGTGCTTGCCAAGATCGCCACCTGCACCGCCAAGGCCGGAGTCAGCATCGCCAGCCTCGTGCAGCGCCCGAGCGACAAACCCGAGGCCGCCTCCCTCCTGCTAACCACCCACGTGAGCAACGAGGCCCAGATCCGCCTTACCGTCGCGCGCCTCGCCCGCCACAGTTGCGTGCTCGGCAAACCCGTCCTCCTGCGCATTGCGGATTTCTGAGCAAAGAGTCGCGAAGCCTGCGCCATAAGCCCGGGTCGCATATAGAAAGCCTTAATAGGCATCGGCTAACCGCTCATTTTCCTGAAGCTTTCGTCAGGGCGCTCTCGCCGAATTTGGTCAGCCAGAGCAGGTTCTCCGCCGTATGATCGCGGCGGCTGAGGCAGTATTTCGGGGTTTGGAATTCGAGCCAGCGGTTGCGGTCGGTGTTGATCCCGAGCGCTGCGCGGTGGCGGGTCGGGAGGGCGTCCACTCGGTCGGGCGCGAGGAGCAGGCTGATCGCAAAATTCTCCGGCGTATCCACCCGCACGGCGAGTCGCTCGGCATCCAGGTCGGGCGCGGAAAGCCAGCGCTCGACCACGGCGGGGTTAAAGCGCTGTGGCGTCGTCGAGGCGAGCAGGCAGGCCTGGCCGCCGACCCGCCAGACGGACACGCGATCAAACTCCGCCCGCGCCGCGCCCAGAATGGTGCCGATCTCGCGCGCGGTGAGATGATGGAGCTGTATCCATTGAACTAATACGCCGCCAAGCGCGAGACGCTCTCGCGCCAGCGCGTGGAACTCCCGCGAATAGAGATTGAACGCGCCGGCGAACCACACCGAGGTCAGCTCGATTTCGATCAGGTCGTGGCGCTCGCGCGTGCGGAGCCGATGCTGGCGCCCATCCTCGATAAACACTTGGATTTCCGGGCGCTCGAACACGCGGGCGTTGAGATGGGAGAAGTGTTCGCGCGCCGCCGCGAGGTGGGCGGGCGAGAGTTCCGCGATGTCCACCTGGGAGAAGCCGAGCCGGGCGATGACCGACGCCGTCTGGCCCGAGCCGGCGCCGATGATGAGGGCGCGGTTTTGCGTCGGCGCGTGAGTCGCGGCGACGGCGCCGAAGCCGATTTGCGCGGGGACTTCGCCGGCATCGTCGGCGTCGAATTTGCCGTTTTGAAACAGGCTCGTGGTCACGCCGCCGTCCTTGCGCGGGGTGGCGACGACGGTGACGAAGCCCGCATAAAAATCCCCGCGAAACGAGAGTAACTCCGCGCGCGGCGAGACCTGTGGAGCGAGATAAACGCCGAAGCCACGCGTCAATTCTAGGCGATCCCACGCGGGGAGCATTGCGAGCAGTACGAGACCGGCCGCGCCCGGCGCGAGCACGCGGAAACTGAAGACGCGCAAGTGCGCGGCACAAGCGGCGGCGGCGAGCAGCGCGGGGCCGGGCAGGGAACGCTCCGCGCCAAAGGCCGGGATGAACACGAAACCCGCCGCGAGCGCGCCGCCGACGCAGCCGAGGACGTTGGCCACGCTGAGGCGGGTTACGTGCGCGCTGTCGCCTTCCGCGCCAAGCAGGAGCGGGAAAATCCGGCCGAGCGCGAAGGCCGGCGGTGGCACGAGCAGCGCGACGACGGCGAATTTCAACGCTTCGCCCGCCCAGAATGTTTCGAGCCCGAGGAGGCCCGCGCTCCAGGCCAGCAGGCGGCCGGCCCAGGGCCAGAGGGCGTTGCTCACGGCCAGGGCGGCGACGAGCCAGCCGAGCGTGGCGGCGGGCGTGGTCGCGTGCCGCGCCGCGTCGCGGCCGGCGAGTGCGAGGGCGAGGGCGAGAAGAACGGCGGCGAGCAGGATCGAAAAACTGTAGGCGCTTGCGCCGCACATCGCGCTGATGAGATGAAACCAAATCACTTCCAGCGCGAAGAACACGGAGCCGGCGGCGAAGGCCCAGACGAGGGCGGGCGAGGAGACTGCCGATGGCGATTTTGCCGCGACGCGAACGGGTTCGTGGTGCGTGTCCGTCGCGGGTAAACCCGACCAGAGCGCGACGCCGGCGAGGGTGGCCAGCAAGGCGATGCACCAGAGCGCGCCCTTGGCGCCGACGGCGTTGACGAGCAGGATCGGCGCGGCAAGGGTGATGGTGAAGGCGCCGGCGAGGTTGAGCGCGTAGTAGCGCGGCAGGGATAGGTCGCGTAGCGAGGAGTGACTGGCGAGCACGGCGGCGAGGGTCGGCATCTGTGCGCCCATCGCCATCGTGGGTGGCAGCAGCCAGAGAACGGCGGGGGCCGCGCGGGCGAGGCCGAGTGAGGTCGCGTTGGCGCCGGCCGCGGCGAGCCAGCCGCCGAGGGCGCGGTCGCTGGCGAAAAACATCGTCGCGAGCAGGGCGGCCCAGCCGGCGATGAACAGCTCCAGCAGCGCGAGCCGACGCGGCGCTCCGGCGGTGCGGCGGGGGCGGAGCAGGGCGCCGAGGGCGAGGCCGGCGAAGTAAACCGCGAGCGCGATGGTCGCCGCCGGGCGGCTGGAGCCGAGCAGGGTGGACAGGTATTTCTCGGCCACCTGTTCGAGCACGAGCGCGGTGCCGCCGGTGCGGAAGACGGTGCCGGCGAGCAGGCGGGCGGGGCTGAGCGTGGAGGGTGGGAAGTTGGGTGCGGAAACGGGCGGCGCGTGAAAGTCGGGCTCCCGCTGGCCGAGGAGCCGCAGGGCGAGCCAGGTGGGAAGGGCGGTGCAGAGGAGAAGCACCGGCCACGCCAGCCACGGCGGGAGCGGGGCGAATTTTCCCCAGAGCAGGAGGAGCACGAGGGAGAGCGCGGGCGAAGCGGCGAGCGCGAAGCCGAGCCGGCGGCGGCGAGCGCCGGTGACCGCGGGGCCGGGGAGCGGAGCGGCCCCGGTCGGCGCGAAGCGGCGCACGCCGGCGTCGGCCAGCCACCAGCAGAAAATCGCGAAGGGCACGGCGGCGACGAGATCGACGACGTAATGCACGACGAGGGTGAGGGTCGTGACGATCTGCACCGCGCCGAGCGGCAGCCACCACCAGAAGAGTCGGCGATGGCACCACGCGGCGGCGAGCACCACGAGCGTGAACGTGGTGTGGAGCGACGGCATGACGTTGCGCGAGAGCTCGGGCAACTGCACCACGCGGTCCGGTCCGGCGAGGGCGGCGGCGCGCAAGGTGTCGAGTTCGGCCGTGCCGCCCGGAGGAAGGATGCCGGAGCAGATTTCGGGGTAGGCGTAGATCGGCCCGATGGCGGGGGCGACCCAGTAGCAGACTTTGCCGAACAGGGAGACCAGAATGCAGGCGAGCAGGAGGCGGCGGAGACCGGCGATGTTGCGCGCGAGGTGGAGGCAGGCGGCGGTGCCGGCGATGACGGCGCCGAGCAGAGGGTAGCCGTAGTTTGTGGCCACGTAGGCCTAGGGGCGGGCGGCAATCCACGCGGCGATGTGTTCTCCAAGATTGACGCCGAGTGAGAAATCCATGCGCAGGAGGATGGCGTCTATCACCTCGGGGCGGGCGAGGCGGACGGCGGTGAGCAGGTAGCCGCCGAACATCAGGAAAAAGAGGATGGTGCCCCACTGGCGGCAGATGTCCCAGACCACGGCGCCCGCGTCGCGCCAGCGCACGAGGCCGAGGCCGGGCAACAGCAGGCCGAGCAGTGCGCCGGTGCCGAGGAGGGCGAGGACGAGGCCCTGGAGGATCCAGTTGGTGCGGTGCATTTCTGAGCGCGCGAAGGTGAAGAGCAGTCCGGCGGTCAGCAGCAGGGTGAGGCCGACCCAGACGAGACGCAGGGCGCGGCGCGGACCCGCCGGCGCGCGCCGCAGGAGGCTTTCAATAAATAATGATGGCGACCGCCTAGAACAGGCCGACGGCGAAGGGATCGGCGAGGTGGTTGTAGGCGAGGCGGCTGGCCCGCGCGACCGTGAGGCTGGTGGTGGCGAGGACGGTGATGAACGCGAGGAAGGCGACGGCCACCGCCCACACACCGGGCCGATGGAGGAATCGGCGTGCGAGGGCTAAAGTGTTTTGTTTAATCACGGTTGTCTCGGATGAGCACGGATAAGGGCGCGGAACGAGGGGCTGCGAGGTGGAGCGGTTTGACCTAAATCCGCTGCTCGGAGGGCGAAAATACTGAAGCGCGTTGGGTCAACACGCACCGCTGTTCGGCTCACCCTTGGCAATCACGACGTGGGATTGGCGACGCGGCGGCGCACGATGACGGCGGCAAGGGCAACAGTGCCAGCCAAGAGCGGGTAGGTGACGGGCTCGGGGACGGCGAAGGCGGAGAGTTCGAGGGTGTTGCCGTTGAAGTCTATGAAGTAATCGTAGCCGTTGATCGCGTCGCCCAAGGTGAAATCGCTGATCTGAAAATCGGCGAGCGTGCCGCCGGTGACCAGAATGAGGTCGCTGACAGAACCGAGTTCGAGGTCGAGAATCGAATTCGGATCGAAGCTCAGGCCGTCCTCGAAGGTGAGGGTGCCGGGGGAATTGCCCGGGGCGAGGAAGGCACTGGAGCCGACGGTGAGCGGGCCAACAATGTTGCCTCCGCCGGTCGCGCGCTGGCCGTTGCCAAGGGCGAAACCGCCGGATACGTCGGACACATCGAAGGTGGCGCCGACGACCACCCTGATGGACGGAGTTGAAGCGATGGTGCCCGAAGCGCCGAGTTTGAAGGTGCCGGCGACGATAGCGGAGCTTCCGGTGTAGGTGCTGGCGCTGTTGAGGGTGAAGGGGGCGGAACCCAGCTTTTGCAGAATGGCTGAGCCGGTGAGCACGGCGGTGACTTCGCCGCTGCGGACTTCGTGCTCGGTCGAGGCGGACACGGTGCCGTTGGAAACGATAACGCCGTTGAAAATGGCCCTGGCCAGCGTGACGGTGCTGCCGCCGAGGTCGGTGTTGCCTGGACTGTAGGTTGCGGTGGCGCCGGAGGCTTCGCCGGACGCGGAGCCGGAGGAGATCTCGCCTTCGCCGCCAATGCCAATGGCGCCCTCGCTTGCGGAGCCGGAGCCGTCTTGGGCCTGCGCAGTGAACACAGTAAAGGCGGTGAGGGTGACGAGGGCTACGGCGCGAAAGGCGGAGACTAAAGAGGTGTAAAGGTGACTAGTTGGATTCATGCGAGTGGTGAAGCGAGTGGATGAGGCGGAAAAGGGCGGAAGTGGAAAACGGTCAGAAAGAACGGGACGGAAGGCAGGCGGTGCGAACGGGACGGCGCTAGTTTATCAAAATAGACCGGCGAGTCCGATACCTGGAGTCAGGTATTTTTGCGTTGCTCCGGCGGTGACGGTCGCACTTGGGCGAGTTTATGAAACTGAGCTCGGCCGACTGGCGTGCGGTGCTGGAAGCCGTTGACGGCTTCCACGCCGCCAACACCCGGGCGGAATTGTGGCGTGCGTCGCAAGAGGGGCTGAACGCCGCGGTGTCGGCGGATGTTCACGACATCGCGATCGTCGCGACCCGCGCGCCCGAGGAAGACCTGTATTTCACCTCGGAGCATGCCTACACGGCGGTGGAAACCCGGCTGATGCTCGTGCGCAGCGACGAGCATCCGGTGGTGGCGCATTTCAGCCAGGCGGGCGATTGCGGGGCGATGGCGATCTCGCAGCTGCTGCCGCTGCGCGAGCGGCGCGAGCGGGAATTCTACATATCGGCAACCGGCGGCTGAGGGAGGATTTCGAGATCGCTGCGATTGTGCCGGGCGCAAACGAAAACGGCATGGCGGGCGCGGTGGTGTCGCGCGGCGGGCGGGATTTTTCGGAGCGTGATCTCGCCGTGATGAACCATCTGCGCGGGCACCTAGGGCTGGCTTGAGGTCGGATGCTGCGGGAAGAGCGCGCGACTCGGAGGCGCACGGCTCGTTTCGCCGAGCGGCCGACGTCCGAGGCGTTGCTCGCGAACTTGCCCGCCTTGAGCGAACGTGGGGCGGATGTGCTCATCTGGCTGTGCGAGGCGAAAGGAAGCGTCCCGGTGGCCGTTAAAAGATAATTGGGCGGGAGGTGGTTCCGCCGCCAGAAAGGCGGTGGGAAATTCGAAAACCCAAGAACCACCAC
>JBBRHC010000146.1:0-8922 GCA_038223295.1 Opitutales bacterium | reverse complement strand
CGGCCGCCCCCACCCGACGAGTCATCCGCGCCCGAGCGCGATTTGTTGCTGCTCGTGCTGCATTTCGACGCCTTGGGAAAACCCCTCGCCGCCGCCTGTCCGCACGACTGGATCGATGAGCGCCTGTCTTCCGGCGGCTTGTTAAATCGTTTCCTCGCTGAGTTTTCCGAGGATCAGTGGCCCGGTCGCGACCAGCTCGACTCCCTGCTCGAAACCGATGCCGAGCGCGCCATGGTCGCTTCCCTGCTTTTCGAGTCCCCGCAGATCGACGACCCCGCCAAAGTCGCCATCGAAGGCCTTACCCGCCTCCGCCTGCGCGCCCTGAGTCCGCGCATGCGCCAGATCGACCTGCAACTCGCCCAAGCCGCCACCGACAATACCTTTGACGCCACCACGTTGCTGAAAGAACGCTCCGAGCTCCAACGCCGACTAAGGTCCCCCCTTGCACTCATTGCCGCCGCCTGATAACGTAACCCTTTTTCGCCTCACTCCGCCCGCCCTTCCCGACCGTCACCACGCCCACACTCATGCCGCGCAAAGCCAAGCCTTCCCCCGCCGCCGAAACTCACTCCGAGGCCGTCGAGGCCGTGATAGAAAACCCCACCTTGGCCGAAGGCACCGCTTCGGATAACCCCGCCGACAACCTCCCGCCCGGCGGCATCAACGACAAGATCCGCGCCCTTATCCGCCAATCCAAGGAACAGGGCTACCTCACCTTCGACGACATCAACGAGGCCCTCCCCGACTCGGTCGAAAACCAAGAGGAGATCGATAACGTCCTCTCCATCCTCCAAAACCTCGAAATCGAGATTCTCGAGCCCGAGCAGGTCGAGGAATTCAAGGCCCGTCAGGTCAAGGAGGAGGAGGATGAGACCCGCACCTCCCAAAACGATATTCTGGACGATCCCGTCCGCATGTACCTCAAGCAGATGGGCCAGGTCCCGCTGCTCACCCGCGAGCAGGAGGTCGAGATCTCCAAACGCATCGAGACCGCCGAGTTAAAGGCCCAGGAAGCCCTCTTCGAAGTCGCCATCATCGGTAAATACATCGCCGGCCTCGGCCAAAAACTCATTGATCGCACCGAGCGTTTCGACCGCATCGTCATCGACAAAAAAATCGAGAGCCGCGACGCCTACTTCAAAGCCCTGCCCAAGTACGTCGAACTCACCACCAAAAACGAGGAGTCCGTCGCCGAGTCCTGGGACGAATTTCAGAAGGCCAAGACCGACGCCGACCGCAAAAAAATCCTCGCCAAACACACCAAGCGCGAGGCGACCTTGCGCACAAATTACTCGAAGTATTTCTTCAAGTTAAAGGTCTACGAGGAGTGGCTCGCGGCCCTCCAGCCCGTGCTCAGCGAGATCGAGGCCCTTAACGGCCAACTGGACCGCGCCAAAAACCCGAAGTCCAAAAAAGAGGCCGCCATCGACTCCAAGGCCATCGTCACCCGCCTCAAACAAATCGAGGGCGAGTTCCGCATCGAGCCGCAGGTCTTCATCGACGCCGTCAAGCAGACCAACGTCCACGTCCGCGAGGCCCATCAGGCCAAGACCGAGATGGTCGAGGCCAACCTTCGCCTCGTGATTTCGATCGCGAAAAAATACACCAACCGCGGCCTGTCCTTTCTCGATCTCATCCAAGAGGGCAACATGGGCCTGATGAAGGCGGTTGAAAAGTTTGAGTATCGCCGCGGCTACAAGTTCTCCACCTACGCCACCTGGTGGATTCGCCAGGCCATCACCCGCTCCATCGCCGACCAGGCCCGCACCATCCGCATCCCGGTCCACATGATCGAGACGCTAAACAAGGTAATGCAGGTTCAGAAACAGCTCCTCCAGGAATTCGGCCACGAACCGAGCCCCGAAGAGGTCGCCGACGAGATGAACCTGCCCGTCGAACGCGTGCAGCAGATCATGAAGATGGCGCAGCAACCCATCTCCCTGCAAAGCCCGGTCGGCGACGGCGACGACACCAGCTTCGGCGACTTCATCGAGGACAAGAGCGCCGAAAATCCCTACGATATGACGGCCTACTCGCTCCTCCGCGAAAAGATCGTCGACGTGCTCGACTCACTCACCGAGCGCGAGCGCCGCGTGCTCTCCCTCCGTTTCGGTCTCGTGGACGGCTACAGCCGCACCCTCGAGGAGGTCGGCAAACAGTTCAAGGTCACCCGCGAGCGCATCCGCCAGATCGAGGCCAAGGCGCTCCGCAAAATGCGCCACCCTACGCGGTTGCGCCAGCTTACCGGCTTCTTCGACGCAGAGCAGCCCGACAACGCGCAAAACCTCATCAAACAAGTCCAGGCCAACAAACCCGTCTTCCCCAAGATGCCCTGAGCGGACGTAACCGGAACCGTTGGCAGCGGATCCGGAAGTGGCATGGGCGTCCCGCCCCATGGGATCGGCGGCGAAACAGGCAGGCTACCCCTTCGCTCACGGGCTGCACGCCCGTGCCACGCCGGAGCGACCGCCCCGCCCTGATCTCCATGCGTATTCATAACTCGAATTCACGCCGGCCCGGCTCGGTCGCGAATGCGCCCGCGCCGAGAAGGATCCAGATGCGAGCGACAACGATTCTGGCCGCCTTGACCTTGCTCCTGCTGGGTGGCGGCTGCTCGCTGCCGGCGCTTCGCGGGAAACGTTCCGCCGCCCCCGGACCCCAGAACTATCTTGCGCCGACCCATCCCGAACTCGGACGCATCTTGTCGCACGATCCCGCCGCCCGCACAGCCTTGGTGGAGTTAACCTCCTTTGCCCAAATTCCCGACGTCCTGGCCGGGCAAACCTTGGTCGCACGCAAACCGAATTCCTTGCAGCCGACCGCGCGTCTCGTGGCGTCGCCGCACCGCACCGGCCGCGTCTTCGGCGTCTATGTGACTGAGGGCAACCCCGCCCCGGACGACGAGGTGGTGCTCTTCCTCGGTCCCAAGCCGTAAAAAAACCGGCTTCGTTTCCGGAGCCGGCTGAGTTACGAACCTGGTAAACCTTTGGTTTACCTGGAGTTAATGGTTCACGATGTCACGCTCGTGTCCGTATTGGGCGACGATTCGCTGGGTTCTTGCGCGGTGAAGTCCAAGATCTCGCCTTTGCGTACGACATGGAGATGCGCGCCTTCCTGGATCTCGCCCTTGAGCAACGACTCCGCGAAGGGGTCTTCCAGGTAGTGCTCGACCGCGCGGCGCAGCGGACGCGCGCCCATTTTCTCATCGTAGCCTTTTTCGATCAGAAGTTCCTTCGCCTCGGCAGAGAAGGTCAGTTCGATCTTGCGGTCCGTGAGGCGTTTGGTGAATTTATCCAGCTCGATGTCCACGATGCGGAAGAGGTCCGTCTTGGCTAGGGGGCGGAAAAACACGATGTCGCTGATGCGGTTCAGGAACTCGGGCTTGAAGACACGCTTAGCCTCTTCAAGCACCTTTTCGCGCATCTTTTCATGGTCGCCAAACCCACCCGACCCGGCGGCGGCAAAGCCCATCGAAGTCTGGCGCATCAAGAGCTGCGCGCCGACATTGGAGGTCATAATGATGATCGTGTTACGGAAATCGATCTGCCGTCCCAGCGAGTCGGTGAGGCGTCCATCCTCCAGAATTTGGAGGAGCAACTGGAGTACGTCCGGATGCGCCTTCTCGATTTCATCGAAAAGCACGACCGAGTAGGGCTTGCGCCGCACCGCCTCCGTGAGCTGACCACCCTCGTCGTAGCCGACGTAGCCGGGAGGCGAGCCGATGAGGCGGGAGACGGCGAATTTCTCCATGTACTCGCTCATATCGATCTGGATGAGCGCGTCCTGCTTGCCGAACATCTGCGCGGCGACCTGCTTGGCGGTCTCGGTCTTGCCGACACCGGTCGGGCCCACGAAGAGAAACGAGCCGATCGGGCGCCGCGGATCCTTCAAGTCGGCACGGGAACGACGCAGCGCGCGAGCGATGGAGGTCGAGGCCACGTCCTGGCCAATAACGATTTTCTGAATCTCCTTTTCGAGACCAAGGAGCTTTTCCGACTCTTTTTTCTCCATGCGGGAGAGCGGGATACCAGTCCAGTCGGCGACGACCTTCATCATGAGTTCCTCGTCGATGGTGACGCGCTTTTCCTCGCGCGACTTTTTCCACTCGTCGGTGATCTGTTCCAGGCGGGCGCGGAGTTGTTTTTCGGTATCGCGGAACTTGGCCGCCTCCTCGAAGTGCTGCTTCGCGATGGCCTCCTCTTTTTGCGCGCACACGGTCTCGATTTCCTTGGCCAGATTCTCCAGCGAAGGCGGGCGGGTCAGCGAGCCGATGCGGGCGCGCGAACCGGCCTCGTCCATGACGTCGATGGCCTTGTCGGGCAGGAAACGCGCGGTGATGTAGCGGTCGGAGAGCTTGGCGGCGGTCTCAAGGGCGAGGTCGGTGAAAATCGCCTTGTGGTGATCCTCATATTTTCCGCGTATGCCCTTGAGGATGATGATGGTATCCTCGATGGACGGGGGCTCGACCTTCACGTTTTGGAAACGACGGTCGAGGGCGGAGTCCTTCTCGATGTACTTGCGGTACTCGTTGAGCGTGGTCGCGCCGATGCACTGCATCTCGCCGCGACTGAGCGCGGGTTTGAAGATGTTCGACGCATCCATCGCACCCTCGGCCGCGCCGGCGCCCACGATGGTGTGCAGCTCGTCGATGAAAAGGATGATGTTTTTGGCGCGCTTGATCTCGTCCATCACGGCCTTGATGCGCTCCTCGAACTGGCCGCGGTATTTGGTGCCGGCGACCATCAGGGCGAGGTCGAGGGTGATGACCTTTTTATCCATGAGGATCTCGGGCACGACGCCGTTAATGATCTCTTGGGCCAGGCCTTCCACGATGGCGGTCTTGCCGACGCCGGCCTCGCCAATGAGGACGGGGTTGTTTTTGGTGCGGCGGCAGAGGATTTGGATGACGCGCATGATCTCGTTCTTGCGACCGACCACGGGGTCGAGCTCGCCCTTGCGGGCGAGTTCGGTGAGATCGCGGCCGAAGGCCTTAAGGGCGGGGGTCTTGACCTCTTTTTTCCCGTCATCGCTGCGCCCGGAGCCGGCGGCGGCTTCCTCGCCGCCTCCGCTGGCGCGCGGGGCGCTCTCACTCGCGGCGCCCGAGGCGGCCTCGCCGGCTCCGGCACCCTCTTCGCCGCCGGAGAACTGGGGATCCAGTTCGCGGAGGATCTCGTTGCGGGTGCGCTCGATGTCGATGTCGAGCGATTTAAGGACACGCGCGGCCACGCCCTCGCCCTCGCGCAGGAGGCCGAGCAGGATGTGCTCGGTGCCGACGTAGGAGTGGTTGAGCGCCTTCGCCTCTTTACCGGCGAGGGCGAGCACCTTTTTCACGCGTGGGGTGTAAGGGATGGAGCCTTGGTTTTTGGTCTCCTGGCCGGTGCCGACCTGTTTCTCGACGGCGGCGCGCACGGTTTCCAGGTCGAGGCCCATTTTCTGGAGCACCGACACGGCCACGCCTTGGCCGAGCTTGATCAGACCGAGGAGCAGATGCTCGGTGCCGACGTAGTTGTGGTGAAAGCGGTCCGCTTCCTTGCGCGCCAAGGCCAAAACCTGCTGCGCGCGCGGGGTGAAGTTGTTCATCGGTTCCATAAAATAAAGGGGTTGTGCTATCGGGGAAACGCCAGCGAGGCGTCAGGATTTGGAGTGTAAGCTAAAATCGGGCCGGGTGATGGCCACAAATTCGCCGCGCAGTTTGTCGGCGCGCAGCGAGTCGCGCTGCGCGGAGTCGAGATCGTGGCGGACGGAGGACTGTACGTGGCCGGGTTGGGACTCGATAAAGAGACGATCCGTCACGGCGCGGGTGGTTTCGGGAAAGAGGCCGAGGTCGATGCCTAGGCGGAGCAACGACAGCAGATTCATCGCCTCGCTGGAGCTGAGCTGGTGGCAATTCTGAAGGATGCCGTAGGCGCGGCCGATTTTGTCAAAAAGCTTGGCCGCGTCGGCCTCAAGCAGCTTTTCCCGCGCGTTCAACTCATGCTCGACGATGGACTGCAACACGCTGCCGAGCCGCTTGAGGATGGCCTCCTCGGATTCGCCCAGCGTGGTCTGGTTGGAGATTTGGAAGATGCTGCCGGAGGCATCGGAGCCCTCGCCAAAGAGACCGCGCACGACCATGCCGAGCTGGTTCACCGCGCGCACAACCTTCTCCATCTGGCTGGAGATGACCAGGGCCGGCAAATGCATCATGGCCGAGGCGCGCATGCCGGTGCCGAGGTTGGTGGGGCAGGCGGTGAGGTAGCCGAAAGCCGGGTCGAAGGCGTAGTCCAGGCGCTCCTCGAGCTCGGAATCCAGCCCGTCGATCTGCGTCCAGGCCTTCTTCAACTGGAAACCCGCGCGCAGTACCTGGATGCGGAGATGGTCCTCCTCGTTGATCATCACCGAGACGGTCTGGTCGCGGTTAATCACGAGGCCGGCGCCCTGCTTCGAGCCGCTCAGCTCGCGGGAGATCAGGTGGCGCTCGACGAGGATCTGTTTCTGCAGATCGGTGAGGTCGCCGACGGGCGTGTTGACCGAGCGTTTCATCGCGGCGGTGGCGGCCAGCGCCTCGCGGCAGCGGTTGAGCACCTCGTCACGCTGGCCTTCGCGACACCAGCCGGGAAAGGCGTGACCGGAGAGATTGCGCGCCAAGCGTATACGCGTCATCAATACGACGGCGCACTTCGAGCTGGAGGTGTCGGTCAGCTCGGAGGGGTTGGCGAGGAGGGCGGAGACGGTCATGGCGTAAGTGTTTGGCGCCGGGGGGCGACGGGGGAGGGAGCGATGGGGGCGGCCGCGTGGCGACGCGCCTCGGCGAGCTCGTCGCGCAGGCGCGCGGCGTCCTCGTAGCGTTCGGATTTCACGGCCTCGGCGAGACCGGTTTCGAGCTCGACCACGCGCTCCAGCAGCGAGCGGCGCTCAAGGGCCTTTACCGGCACTTTGCCGGCGTGACGGGTACCCTTGTGCATGTTTTCCAACATCGGCGCGACCATGCCCTCGAAAGTGCGATAACACTGCGGACAGCCGAAACGTCCGTGCTTCTTAAAATCTCCCGGCGTAAAAGCACAGGCCGGGCACTGCACCCCGCCACCGCCGCCGACACCTTTACCCATGCCGCCGGCCGCCTCGGGATTCAGCGACGCCTTGAGCAGCAGATCCGCGAGGGAAAAGCCGCCAGGATCGGTCACGCCCTTGGCCTGCGCGCACGCTTCGCACAAATCGACCTTATGCATCTTGCTATTGACGATTTGGGTGAGATGAACGGTGGCGGGCTTGCCGCAAAGATCACACTTGAGAGGACTGGCCATGCGTTTAAGGTAGGTGAAATAAATGAAAATTCGACTTCGTTGCGTCGAAATAGACAGCAGCGAAACCACGCAGGGTTTGCACAGGTTATGCCAGCGCTAATTCGAAGGAAAAAGACTGGAATGCCAGAGGTGTTTACCTCTCTCAAAAGTCGGGAGCCGCAAAATAAACCGTGCCAAATCGGCTCGTTCGGTCTCCTTGAGCGAGACGATACGCCCATGGCCCGTCCGGTGCTTACCGGCGCGGTCATTCCGCAAATTTTTAAAGGCGACGCCAATTCTGCTTCGTTCAAAGTGAAACTACATCCGTATCTTCCGCAAAAAGTAGCCACAAAAGGCTCAAAAGACACAAAAAGAGCCAATGCTTTTGTGCTTTTTGCGCCTTTTCTGGCTACTTTCTCCGACCGATTTCCCCGTGCGTTATCCAATCAACAACGTATAGCCAAGCGACACATTGTAACCGATGGCGCGTCGCGGCATCGGGCCAAAGATTTACGCTAAACCCTCCATCGTTCCATCATGCCCGCTTTGCCCGCTCCGAGGCCCGCCCGTGCCAAGCCTTCCGTTCCCGCTCTCACCCACCCGACCTGGCACGCGATTTTTGCCGCAGCGTGCATTCTAGGCGAGCTCACGAGCTCATCCTTCGCGGCCCCGCCCGGCACCACGGTGACGGACGACTCGCCACGCGAAGCCGTCCAGCCGCTTCCGCCCATGGTAGTGACGGCCACTCGCATGCCTCAAGACCCCGCCACCCTGGCGCTTGCGACAGACGTTTTCGCCGCCGCCGCACTGCGCGACGCACCCGCCCTCACCCTGGACGACACCCTGCGCCGCTCGGCCGCGTTTTCGCTTTTTCGACGCAGCGGCTCCCTCACCGCCAATCCCACCGCCCAGGGCGTTTCGCTGCGCGGCATCGGCCCCAGCGGAGCCAGCCGCGCCCTCGTCCTCCTCGACGGCATCCCCGTCAACGACCCCTTCGGCGGCTGGGTCGCCTGGACGAAGCTCCCGACCACCTCCCTCAGCCGCGTCGAAATCGTGCGTGGCGGCGGCTCCCCCGCCTGGGGCGGCGCCTCGCTTGGCGGGGTCGTTCACCTGCTCTCCGCGCCCCTGCTCGACGCCGCTCCCGGCGGCGCCGTCTCCGCCACCCTGGGCGATTTCCGCACCCGCGCGGCCGGGGCTTCCGCCACGTTGGCAACACCTTCCGCCCGCGACGCCTTCCGCCTCGACGCCGCCGCCTTCGCCACCGACGGCGTCCGCCTCGTCCGCGCTCCCGGCGCCATCGATACCCCCGCCGATTCCGAACACCGGCGCGGAGGCCTCACCTGGGCGCATCGCGTCAGCGCCACCACCACGCTCAACGCCACCGCCCGCGCCTGGCGCGAGGAGCGCGGCAACGGCACCCCCTACCAGCGCAACGCCTCCGAGGAACTCTTCGCCTCCGCCACTCTGGCCGGCACGCCCGCCGACGCCTCCGCCTACGGCGTTAGCGCTTGGTCCGTCACGCTCTACGCCCAGGACCAGGATTTCCGGAGCACCTTCAGCTCGGTCAACGCCGCCCGCACCGCCGAAACGCCCGCCAGCGATCAATACGCCGTGCCTTCCACGGCCGCCGGCGCCTCCGCCCAGGCCACCTGGGGCGACC
>JBBRHC010000145.1:0-9025 GCA_038223295.1 Opitutales bacterium | reverse complement strand
CCAGATCCGTTGCAAGATTGAACATATTTTTGGTTGTGTTGAGAACAGCATGGGCGGCCCCGAACAAGAATATATTGGCCTGAATCGGAACGCTACCGGCATCGGTTTGAGTAACCTGACGTATAATTTCCTGCGTTACGTATAACTCATCAAACTTGGTCGAGTGCCCTCCATGGCGAAGTGTGCCTAAATACCAAGGATTATTTCATAAAACAATGTAAAGCAAGGGATTAATAAGTAAAATTCCTTAAAATCGACAACTCCCTAACCAACGCTAAGTGGTGATGTAACTTTTTTTACCCGGTTTTGAGAAAACCTATTTTTCAAAGTGCCCTTTACCAGCTTGATAGATCGTGGGCTTTGCTGGTTTATAAATCGGCGGGCTGCAATTCGTCAGGCGTCTGGCGGGGTGCGAATTATCGGCGGGCGGAAAGGTGACGAAACGATAAACTGGGGGAGGGGGGCGGTTTTATGTTGAACGGACCGGAGACTTGTATCTGCCCCGCGTCTGCCCAACCGGAGAAGCCCGGGGTGATTTCCCGGAATGGTGCGCCTTTTCCGGGGGATATAGCGCTACACGCTTGGGGGTATCGAACCTGAAACTTATCAACGGTACGGGATCGCTGGCGCGAAGCATGGGTAAAAATACGGTGAGTAGTCCGCCGAAGAGGAGCGTGTTTTATTCATGTGGTAAGGGTCGGTGAACCGAGTCTGCAACCAAGTAGCTCAGTAAACGGGGGCTAAGATCAGAAATCGGAGTGGATCGAAATGTGACAAAAGCGCAAATACTCAATTATGTTATTAATAATCCAAAAGACCTCCATATCGGTAAGTTCGAGAGCTCGTTTGGGACGTAACTTCGGGGCGATGCCGCGCACTGCATCGGGTAGGATCGGAGATACGGGGCCGGGTGGCCATGTGACGGGGACGCGAATTATTCCGGTGGACAACTACTCAGAGGGCATGGGGTTGCATTTTGAGCCGGGGGACTTTTCCTCATTTACCCCTTACCCATGTCATTCCATCGCTTTCGCCATCGGCTAGAAGATTTTTGGCAATCGGCGCGCCCATGGGTTTTGGGGCTGAGCGGGGTTGGTTTGTTGGCTGGTCTCTGGTTTTTTTTGGCGAACAGCGGGCCGGGTCGAGCGGTGGAAAGCGTGCAGGAGACGACCCCGATGGATGATCCCGACTTGTTGAAGAGGATCACGGAAGTGGATGCTCTTGAGGCTGAATACAAAACCTACGCGGGGGCTGAGGTGGTTTCGGAGGAAGCCTTGGAGGTGTTGGGGGAGGCGGTGGAGAAACAGCGTGGGATCGCGCGGTCTTCGATGCACGGTACTTTTGACCAACAGCGGCGACTGGAGGGTTTGGAGAGCGAGCTGGACGCGGGCCACGCCAAACGCACGGTGGGTCTGATCACGCAACGTATGGCGGATGGCGAATCCGAAATGCAGGCGATGCGGATGGCGGAGGCGGAGGTGGCTTACAAGGAGGCGCTGCAGCTCCAGCGCGCGATCAACACGGGCTCGGCCCCGTCGCGGTTTAAAAACTATGTGCGCGAGGTGGAGATCGAGAAGGCGCTCGTCACGCTCCAGGTTTCTCCGCTGCACTTTGAGAAGGAGGCGGCACTGGACAAGGCGCGCAAGGCGATCACCGAAGAGCGATGGTCGGACGCGTTGGCGGCCTATACGGTGGCGCGCGACGGCCAGGCGAGAATCAATCGCGATTTTGCCAAGACCCGGTTTGCCGACACCAGCGCCCTTGACCGCGTGGAGGCGGAGATCGCCTCTCTAAACGCGGCGAGCATAGCGAAGGAAATGGAGGAAAAGGAGGCGGTCGGCGACGCTTACGCGCGCGCCGGAGATCATAAATTCGCGGCGGATAACTATGCGGAAGCGCTGACGCGTCAGCAGCAAATCAACCAGCTCTACGCGCGCAGCCGCTTCATGTCGTCGTCTCGGATCGAGACTCTGGAAACGAAGCTCCAGACGTCGCGCTCGTTTCCGCTTTCGGAAGAGTTGGCCAGGCTGGATGCGCGCATCAGCGCCGATCTGCGCCAGCGCCGTCTGGTGGCGGCGGAGCAAGCTTTGCCGCAGGCGCTGGTCCTCACGGATCGGCTGGCGGCGGATTTTCCCCGCAGCCGCTTTGTGGACGGCGCGAATCGCATTAAATTGAGTTACCTCGGACTAAAAAGCGCCGAGTTGAAGAGTTTGCAGGACGAGGTTTTCGACCGGTTGCTGCCACTTGTCGGGGTGGGTGATCGCCTACTGCTCGCGAGCGAAGTGCCGCAGGGTCTGTATCAGGCGGTGATGAACACCAACCCGAGTCGTAATGCCGGTCGCGCGATGCCGGTGGATTCGGTGAATTGGAACGACGCGCAGGAATTTTGCGTCCGCCTGAGCTGGATCTTGGGCACGAAGGTGCGCCTGCCCACGGTGGACGAGTATCGGGTGGCGCTGGGCGCGGGGGGCGGCGAGGTACGCAGCTCGGCGGGCGACGCCAAGGTCGGTACGGTGGACGGCGGCCGTGCCAACACGAACGGGTATCGCGACCTGCTGGGCAACCTCGCGGAGTGGCTGGACGCGCCGCTGGAGGCGGATCGGGCGACCTTGGCGGGCGGGAGTTATCTCGATACGCCCGAGGCGATTTTGCGGTTTCCGACCGAGCCGCGGGCCAAGGTGGACCGCGCGCGCCACATCGGATTTCGGGTCTTGGTCGAGCTGCCGGCGGTCCGCTGAGGGGGCGGCACCGACGAGACGAGGAGCGGCGGAACGAATCGACCATGGGCGCGCCTCGAAACTGGTTGGGCGGCGGGTTGGCTCGCGCGATGGCCGGAACGGGCCGTGGGGGTTTGGCCCTGATGTTCGCCTTGGGCGTGACGGCGGCTCGGGCGCAGACGATCCCGGCGGAGTGGTTGCGCAACATGCCGGGGCCGCGCGAGGCGGCGGCGCTGGAGCAGGGGGCGGCAATCTACGGATGGGCGGCGATGGGACGAGCTCTGCGCGCGGCGGCCTACGCGCCCTACCTGACGAACAACCTGGAGCTGGCGGACGCGTGGCGTGACGCGGCGCGTTGGGCGGAGGCCTGGGCGGACCCCGTGATGGCGGAGCGCATGGGCGCGGAGCTGCGCGCGTGGGTGCTGGCGCACGCGGGGTTCTCGGCGGAGTTTTTCGCGCTGGAACAACCGGCTGACGACCGCGCGCGGGTGTTTGGGATTTTGCACGGACTCCACGCGCGCGACGCGCGGGGCTTTGCCGATCATGCGGCCCTGGCGTTGGCGATCGCGCTGGTCTATGACACGCCGCCGCCGCGCGAGTGGCCGCACTGGCAGGTGACGGAGGGGGCGCTGCCCCGCCGCCTGCCCCTGCCGGCGGCGGCGTTTGATTTTTTCATCGAGGGGCAGCGAGAGGGTCTAGCCTTGCACCGACTGGACAAACTGGACGCGGGCGAGCTGCGGTTCCTCGTTGATCTGGCGGCGGCGCCGGAGGAGTTGCGCTGGGCGCGGGCGCGGTTGAGGACGCCGCTGGCGCGACTGGACGAGACGTATTCGATGATCAACTACCGGGTGGATCGGGCCGAGGCGGGCGTTTACGTATGGCCATGGCGGAGTTATGCGCTGGATGAGATTTTGCGCGAAGGCGGCATCTGCGTGGACCAGGCGTATTTCGCCACGCAGGCGGGCAAGGCGCGCGGCGTGCCGACCCTGCTCTTCGGCGGGGCGGGGCGGGATGGCCGCCACGCATGGTTCGGCTATCTCGGCACGGGCGGGAAGTGGGTGATGGACGCGGGGCGCTACGAAGAGCAGAGATTCGTGACCGGCGAGGCACTGGACCCGCAGACCTGGAACGTGATCACGGACCACGAGCTGGCGTTTTTGAGCGAAGGTTTCTGGCACGAGCGTAGCGCGCGGGAGGCGGCCACGCACGCGGGCTTTGCGGAGTGGTTTCTGGCGGACGGCAAACCGCAGGGGGCCGAACGGGCGGCGCGGACGGCGGTGCGGCTGGAGCGACGGGTAATCGCGGGGTGGGAGGTGTTGCTCGCATTGCGGAGCGGGGCCGGGGCGGAGCGGGAGGCGGTGGCGAGGGAAGCCGCGGGCGCGCTATCGGCGTATCCGGAATTGCAGGCGCGGTTCCTGCGCGTGGTGATCGAGAGCCTGCGCGCGCGCGGCGAGGCGAAGGAGGCGGAGCGGCTCGGGGCCGAACTGGCGCGGCGGTTTGCGAAGAAGCGTGGCGACCTGAGCGTGGCGCAGTTCGCGGAGCAGTTGGCACGAGCGGCGGAGACGGGGACGGGGGCGGAGCAGATGCGGCTGTATCGGGGTCTGCTGCGACGCTTCGGCCGGGGGGAAGGCGCGGCGTGGTGGGACGTGGTGGTGCGACCGTTTGTGGGCCGGCTGGTGGAGGCCGGTCGGATTGGCGAGGCGCGGGTGGCGCTGGGCGTGGCGCGAGACGAGCTGGGCGCGGCCGGCGGCTCGCAGTTGGACGCGGAGATGCGCGCGGCGGACGAGGCGCTGGCGGCGGAGGAGCTGGCGGCGGAGGAGCGGGCGGCGGCGAAGCGGGCGCGGTGAGACCGGCGTCGCGGCCTTCTGCCGCGACCGCCGGCGCCGACGGAGGACTAGATACTACTCCTGTGGGGATAAAGTCCCCGCTTCTCGCCGTGTCGGTGTTGATCGAAAAGATCCCGGGCAACCGCACTTAGCCCGAAAAACGAAGTTGATCGCCGCGATCTGGCGCAACCTGCCGGGCATCTGCTCGTTCGTTCACCCGCTCGATGCACTATTCAGTGCACCTCGAGGATTCACGAACGACCATCTGCTCCAGTATCTTGCGCCATCTCATCGGCTCCAACTCCGCTTTTCGGGCTTAGCGCGGCGCGCCAAATTCATAGGTGCCGATGTCGGGGGCGTTTCCAGAGGGGCGTCGGTTGCCTTCGATATCGATGGTGGGGACGGCGTGAGCGGGCACGGTCGCGCCGGTATCGATAGCCGGACTGTCGGGGCGCAGCCGGAAGTTGGCGACCTTGGGGTCGACCGAGGGATTCACAAAGCCGGGATTGACGAATTTGTTGCCCTTGCTGGCCGGGCGGGAGGACTCGATCTCGCCGCCGAGGCCGCCGCCGGCGCGCACATTGTTATCTCCGTCGCCAAAGAAGATGTTGTTTATAAATCGGATGTTTTTCGCCTCGTCGCCCGGATTACTATCCACCGGCTGGCCGCGAGGAGCCCAAGTAATGTTGTTGATAAAGTGGACATCCGAGCTGCGCGGGCCGGCGAACATCTGGTTCCAACGCAGCTCGGGCGACTGGGCGTTGTGGTAGGCGGTGTTGTTGATGAAATCAACGTGGTTGGAGGCGAAGGTGTGCAGGCCGCTGCCGCCGTTGTTGTAGGCAAGGTTATTTTGCAACAAGGTGCGCCCGATGTAGGGGATACCGGGTTTGTTCACGTAGTTACGGAAGTCCACGTTGTCGTCTATAATGATGCCGTTGCCGTCGGAAATGGTATTCGGGATGGGGGTGCCGTCGGGCCGATTGCGGTTACGGGCCCAGGGCACGTAACACCGATTGTTATAAACGGTGTTGCCGATCACGTAGCACTTATAGCCGGTATTGCCGTCGAAGTCCGCCGTGTGGAGGAGGCTGATGCCGCTGCCGGCGTATTTCATGGTGTGCGCGTTGTCATGGACGAGGTTGTTTTCGACCGTGAAGTAGTCGATGCCCATGCCGGTGATGCCGCCGCCGCCAAATTCGTACACATGATTATTAATCACGCGAAAGTGGTGGGGGCGCGTGGCCGGATCGGCGTTGCCACGGCCTTCGATGGTGATGCAATTGCCGTTGAACTTGGGGTCGCCCGGATAGTTGCGCCCGTCGGGACGGCGTCGGATGGTCCCGTCAACGAGGGCGTCCTCGATCGTGACGTTGGCGCGGTTACCCTGCATCGAAAGGCCGCGGATTTCCCAATATGCGCTACCATTAATAAACTTAAACACTTCCCAGCCGTCGGAGAAGATGTGGGGCTTTTGCCCGGGATGGTTGCGGATGACGATCCACTGGTCGGGAGCACCGGCTTTGGTGATGGGCGAAGCGACGCTTGCGCCGGGGCGCACCCGGAACGTGCCGCCCGCGTCCATCAACAGAATGACGTCGCCCGCCTTGGCTGCGGCGATGGCTTTGCCTATGGTGGCGAAAGCGCTGCGCGGGTTACGGCCGTTGGCGGAGTCCCGCCCCTTCGCGCTGACGTAAAAGCTGGGCTCGGTGTAGCTGATATTGTCCACCCGGAGCTCGGCCGGCCGGGCGCGGGAGATCGGGGCGCTGCCGCGGGTATCGTCGATCTCGAAGCTAAAACCCACTTGAGGGGCGCGAGGATCGAACTTGCCTTCAACGAGTTCGGTCTGATTGAGATCAACGTTGAAACGATAATAGGCACCCGAGACCGGCGGGTTAACGGAGGCTCGCAAGCGGCCGGTCACCACGCCCTTGTTGTTGATCGAATAGATAAAAACCGCCACCGGACGAATCTCGCTCACCCAGAGATCAAAGCCGAGGGAGAGCAGCGCGAGGTCGCGGGTTTGGGTGCGGACCGCAAGAGGCTCGATTGCCAGACCGGCCCGTGCACGGAGTGGCGCGGCGCCAAAATCCGCGGTGAGCACCGCCGAGTCGCCGGGTTGGCCGCGCGCCACGTCGATCGTGCCCAGAGCACGGTACTCCGCATGAACCGCGCTAGGCGTAAGTGCATCGCCATAAGCCCGAAGCGTGGGCCGGCCTTCGAGCGCAAAAGTGGAGGAAACGAGGACGCCCGCGTGAGCGGTGACCGGGCCGACGACGAGGGTCGCCAGCAGGCTGAAGGCAGGTAGACGTATCATGCAGAAGGGATTTGGGGGTTTAAAAACGAAGAAAACGTATCCGGAAAATCGGGTGACGTGCGGAATTATGCAACGTTGCGGTGTGTAGGGGCCCAGTCAACTTTTTGCGCTTATGGGGCTTTTTTTCTAAGCACGATGGTAATTGGTGGGGGCTGATGGCCCGGACGGCGCGCAGGTGGTGAGTCTCGGTTATGTGAGCTGTATAAATCTGCGGCCGTGCGGACGCCGTGCGCAGACGCAGGCAAACGGCGGCGGACGCAGACGCAGGCGGCGGGATGCGGCGATCCCGCCCTACTACGGAGGTCAGAGGCGGATCAGCTCGGAGGTGGGGGGGACGTCCTTGATGATCTGGGAGGGCTCGGGGCCGACGCCGAGGTAACGGAGATTCGGCAGGCGACTCTCGTGCGGCCAGCGGTCGCCGTGGTAGGCGACGGCGAGCAGGGCGCGGACCATGCCGCCGACGTATTTGCGGGCGTTGGCCGGGAGGTCGGCGAAATGGCGAACGTGGGCGATGTCCTCGGACCAGCCGGCGTAGCTTTCGTAGACGGGGCGGAGGGTCTTGCGCACGGTATCGTTGCGCGGGACGTGGTGGTGGCGCTTGCCGGAGGCGTCCTCGTAGGCGGTGCAGAGGAGGAGGTCGGAGTTCCAGTCGCCGCGGTGGGTGAGGGCGTCGAGCTTGTTGATCATGACGTCCTGGAAACCGCCGTAGCGGAGGGCGTCGCCTTTTTCAACGGCGTCATACCACCCGACCATGCGCTGGCGACCGGTGGAGGTGCCGAACTCGAGGCGTTTCAGCAGGATGGCGAGCGGGTGGGCGTCATCCATCTGGGTGAGGAAAACGTGGGTGCCGACCTTGGTGTCGTAGGCCTTGGCGACGCCGAAGGTGTGGATGGTCTGGACGGGTATGCCGGCGCTTTCGAAGAACTCGGGGGTAAAGGTGTGGGAGGCGGTGACGTTGGGCGAGTAGCCGTGGCGTTTGTCGAGCCAGTAGGCCTGGCCGAATTCGCCGATGATGGTGTGGCCGGCCTGGAGTTCGCGGAGGATGAGCTCGCGGACCTCGCCGATGTTTTTGGCGAGGCGCTGGCCGGCCTGCCAGTAGGTCTCGGTGAGGGCGTCGAGATCGAGGGTGAAGGGGGCGGCGCCGCGGAAACGCACGACGTCGAACTCGGCGGCGGTGAACACGCCAAGTTCCACGGCCTCGGCGTTGGCGCGGAGTTCGGCCTGGGAGAGTTTTTCGAAGAAGCCGGCGTAGGTCTCCGGGCTGACGCGGCAGACGTGCTGGATGGTGCGCAGGGCGCGGTCGGCGCGCTGGGCGAGTTTGCGGGCGAAGTCGGCGCGGCCGCCGAGGAAATCAGCGTAGGTGATCTGCCACTGGCCGACCTCGTCTTGGTAGGCGGGGGTGATGCCGCGGCCGGTGGAGCCGCGGGGCTCCTCGGCGAGGACTTGGACGCGGTAGTCTTCCCAGGCGAGGTCGAGGAGGCGGTGGGAGAGGTCGGAGACCATGGTGCGCTCGTCGAGGACGAGGCGGGAGAGGACGTTGTAGCCCTTGCGCTCGAGCGGGAGGGCCTCCCACCAAGCCTTGCGCGGATCGGCTACGACGCCGGCGCCGATGGCGAGGTGGGCGATGCCTTTTTCCACGACGCCGGAGGGGAGGAGGTTGAGCTTGATGCCGGCGGCGGTGTGGCCGGAGTTGGCCCCGCCATTGACCTTTAGAACGACGGTGACGGGGTGCGGGCCGCCGCGCAGCTCGTGCTCGACCTCGGGGATGAGGCGGCCCTTGCCCTCGTCACCGAGGGAGATGCCGACATCGGCGATGAGGCGGCTGGTAAAGGGGAGAAGCGGCATGGCTCGGAGAGGGAAAAACGATAATCAAAAAGCTCCGGCGCGCGGCGGGGCAATGGTGGAATGACGGCGGGCGCGCGGGAGGCGCAGCCGCGCGTCGGAGGGCGCGCCGGGCAAGGAGCTCAGGGCGTGGCGGGAGCCGGGGCGGCGGGTCGCAGGCTGGAGAGGGGCACGCGGTGACGGAGCACCTCGGTGCCGTCGTCGAGGCGCAGGGAGAGGGTGACGAGCGCTCCGGCGGGGGCGATCCAGTCGATTTCGAGCAGGCCGAAGTGATTGTAGGGCAGACGGGTGCCGAGGCGGTGGCGATTCAGCTCCTGGCCGAAAAA
>JBBRHC010000144.1:0-9029 GCA_038223295.1 Opitutales bacterium | reverse complement strand
GAGACCCGGCTGGATCGGCGCACGACGGATGCGTTGGTCGCCGAGGCGGGCGCCGACCGGGTGGCGCGCTTGATCGACGAAGCCACGGCGCGGGGGGGCGAGGCGGCGGGCAACGCGGCCATGGTGCGCGAGCTGTTTTGCCGCCGCGACGCGGCGGGGCGCAGCTTCGCGGAACGCTGGCTGGCGGCGGGGGCGCCCGGGTTGGACAAGGACGAGCGGGTATTTTTCGCCGGCAAGGCGCGGATGCGCCCGGTGCTGCTGGAAATCCAAGAGGTGCGGGCGGACGGTTTGTTGCGGGTGATCGATCTGCTGGAGCCGGAGGCGGGGGAGTCGCGGTTTCTGGATCGCCGCGCCTGGGCGCGGGCGACCCGATTCCAAATCATGCTGGTTTGGGCATATCCACTTCCCCATTACTGGAGAATGTGCGGGGGCGGCGTGCTCTGGCCCGAGTGGTCGGGCTGCGCGCTCTCGCCGGTCGAGGCGCTGGGCGAGTTGATGACCCACGCGGACGGTCCGGGCGGCGGCGCCCCGCTGGCGGAGCGCCGGGCCTGGCTGGCCGAGCATTTCGAGGATCTGCCGCGCCGGATCGGGGCGGTGAGCGACGCGCGGCTGCGCGAGATGCTGGCGATGATCGACGTGGTCGCGGCCTGGAGCGAATACGCGCTCACCGAGGCGGAGGCCGAGGGCCTCGATGCCCGTTTCGCCGCGGCAAGCGAGGTGTACCCGTGCAAACCTTCGGGACAGGACGTCGAGGCGGGCTTCACCGTGGCGTATGACTTTTGCCTCCCGCCGCAGCCAGGCGAGGCGGCGGAGCACCGCGAGGTGCTGGGCCGGGTGGTGGCGCGCGGCACGGTCTGGCGGGTCGAGGCCATGGGACGGGTGCGACTGGCGCGGCTGAAGGCCCGGTTCGGCGAATTGCTCGGTGGTCCCGCACGGGAGCCGGAGCGGGAGCTGGCCCAGGACTTCGGGCAACGGGAGGCGGATAAAATCCCGCCCCCGGACGACGCCCTGGTGCCGCCGCGGCTGCTCGAGAAGCCGAACCGGATTGAATTCAAGTCCTATCGGTTGCCGGGCCCGGCGGGCGGGGGCGACGCCGAAGGGGCCGAGGCGCTTTCCCGCCGCATGCTGGAGCAGGCGAGTCGGGGTTGGCCCGATGCGACGGTGCCGGCGCTGGATGGCT
Source organism: Opitutales bacterium (assembly GCA_038223295.1). Lineage (GTDB taxonomy): Bacteria > Verrucomicrobiota > Verrucomicrobiia > Opitutales > Opitutaceae > IMCC26134_A. Next base: position 7,849 of record JBBRHC010000144.1, on the reverse strand, counting down.
TGACCCCCCGGGTGGCCGTCGTGGTCTCGCCGGAGCTTCGCGCCCGGGTGGTGGGTTTGCTCAAAAGCCATTTGCACGCTTACGACGAGGCGCGATTACGCGGGAAATTTTTGCCCGATCCCCAGGTTCTGGCGCATATGCTCGGGCTGGCGGAGCTGGACGCGCCGCCCCCGCCGGAGCGGCCTTGCCCGCCCGAATTGGCAGCGGAAAAGGTGGCGGAAGCAGGAGCGGACGAGGGTGGGTTCGCCGCCGGGCCGGGGCTCGCGCCACTGCCCGGGCGCCCCTTGATGGAGGAGGAGGCGATTGAGCGTATAATGGCGGTGCAGCGCCATTTCCCCACGGATGACGATCTGGTCGAGGCGTGGGTGGACGCGTGCCCGGAGTGGGCGGTCGCGGTCGCCGGGTGGGGCATGGAGGCGATCAAGGAGTCTGAACTCCAGGATTTGGAGGTGGGGCTGGCGCTGGCTTGGGCGGGGCTGGGCGGGGCGGATGCCCCGGCGGCGTGCCGCAGGCTCGACGGTGACAAACTGAGGGCGGCCTTCGAGAGCGCTTGGGCGCGGTTCGACGGGCTCGAGCTGGCGGAGGAGATCCTACCGGTGATCAATGCCCTGACCCCGCTACAGCCCGCGCTGCAACGGATGATTCAGGTGCGCCTCGGGATCGATGCCGGGGCGCGAAAAGACCTCAAGGGGAGCATGGCTTATGTCTACATGGCCCTGGCCTCGTGGCTGGACGCGGCGCTGCCGGAGTTGGCAATGGCGCTGGAAGGAGGGCGCTAGGGGCTTCGGCCCCCTCCGTGCAGGGCGGGGGCGTCGCCCTCAGCCTTGCTAAAGGCACTCGGACGTTGGAGATGCAGAGGGACGGCGGGGTGCGGCGACCCCGCCCTACACCGGGCACCTGGCATGACTGTCAAGCAACTCGCGGGTTTACTCCGCCGGGTGGGCCGGGTAAGGGACTGGTTTCCCCCGTCCGTTACTCCCCACCCACCATGTTTACCCTCGGTATAGATTACGGCACCAACTCGGTTCGCGCGCTCGTCGTGCGCTGCAAAGACGGCGCGGAGCTCGGCACCGCCACCGTCAACTATCCCAGCGGCCACCAAGGCGTGCTGCTCGATCCCAAGGACCACCACCTCGCGCGGCAAAACCCCGCCGACCACCTCTTCGGCTTGGAGAAATCCGTCAAGGGAGCGCTCGCCCAGGCGAAGAAAACCAAGGGCTTTGACGCGCGCCAGGTGGTCGGCCTTGGCGTCGATACCACGGGCTCCAGCCCCATCCCGGTGGACGCCGCCAACACCCCGCTCGCCCTCGACAAAAAATGGGCGGGCAACCTCGCCGCCCAGTGCTGGCTGTGGAAGGACCACACCAGCCACCGCGAGGCCGCCGAGATCACCGCGTTGGCCGCCAAGATCCGCCCGCAGTTCATCGCCAAGTGCGGCAATATCTACTCGTCGGAGTGGTTCTGGTCGAAAATCCTACACTGCAAGCGCACCGCGCCCAAGGTCTTTGCCGCCGCCTATTCCTGGGTCGAGCTCGCCGACTGGGTGCCCTCCGTGCTGGCCGGCGTGAAAGACCCCAAGGCGGTGAAACGCGGCGTTTGCTGCGCCGGGCACAAGGCGCTCTACGCCGACGACTGGGGTGGCCTGCCCGACGAGGAGTTCCTCGCCCAGCTCGACCCCGGTCTGGCGGACCTACGCGCGCGGCTGTATTCAAAAGCCTACGACGCCACCGAGGCCGCCGGCACGCTCTGCGCGGAGTGGGCGAAAAAGCTCGGTCTGCCCGCCGGCATCCCCATCGCCATCGGCGAGATGGATGTCCACTACGGCGCGATCGGCAGCGGCGTCACCGAGGGCACGCTGGTCAAGGTCATCGGCACCTCCACCTGCGATTGCGGCGTGGTCTCGGCGGACAAAACCGTGGCCGATATCCCCGGCATCTGCGGCATCGTGAAGGGCGCCATCCTTCCCGGCTACTACGGCCTCGAGGCCGGCCAATCCGCCGTCGGCGACATTTTTAAGTGGTTCGTCGAGGGCGTGCTGGGCGACGCCAGGCTCCACGCCTCGCTCACCGCCGAGGCGGCGAAACTGAAGCCCGGCCAGTCCGGCCTGCTCTCGCTCGATTGGAACAACGGCAACCGCACCGTGCTCGTGGACCAATTGCTCACCGGGCTCACCCTGGGCGCCACGCTCTACACCACCCGGGCGGAGATGTATCGCGCATTGATCGAGGCGACCGCCTTCGGGGCGCGCGCCATCATCGAGCGTTTTCGCGAATACGGCGTGCCCATCGACCGCGTGGTCTGCGCCGGCGGCATCGCGGAGAAGAACGCGTTGCTCATGCAAATCTACGCCGACGTCACCGGCTGCACGATGCGGGTGGCCGGCTCTTCGCAGGCCTGCGCGCTCGGCTCGGCCGTCTCCGCCGCCGTGCTCGCCGGCGCGCACCCCGACTTCGCCACCGCGCAGAAAAAAATGACCCGCCTCAAAAAGATCGCCTACAAGCCGAAGGCCGCGAACCAGAAGGTCTACGATCAGCTCTACGCGCTTTACCGCCAACTGCACGACAGCTTCGGGGGAGTGAACAAAGCCGCCGATCTCTCGCGGGTGATGAAGGATTTACTGGAGATCAAAACCGCCCAATCCACCTGATTCGATCTTTGCCACAGAGCGCACAGAGCACCGACACAGAGGTCACGGAGCCAAGCCCCCTATCCTTTCCGAACCCTGTGTTCTCTGGGTCCGAGCTCTGTGCCCTCTATGACAGAAAATCTGCCTCTCAATCCCCTTCCTCCCATGTCCCTCGTCAACCTCTCCACCCCCGCCATTTGGTTCGTCTGCGGCTCGCAGCATCTCTACGGCCCCGGCCCGCTTAAACAGGTCGCGGCCAACGCCCAGGGCGTCGTCGATGGCCTCGCCGGCTCCCGGCGGCTGCCGCTGCCGCTCGTGTTCAAGGCCCTCCTCACCACGCCCGAGGAAATCTCCAAAGTATGCATCGAGGCCAACTCCGACGCGAACTGCGCGGGCCTGGTGCTCTGGATGCACACCTTCTCGCCCTCCAAAATGTGGATACGCGGGCTGACCACGTTGAAGAAGCCCTTCCTTCATCTGCACACCCAGTTCAATCGCGACCTGCCCTGGGCCACGATCAACATGGATTTCATGAACCTGAACCAGGCCGCCCACGGCGACCGCGAGGCCGGTTTCCTGCACACGCGCCTGCGCCTCGGCCGCAAGGTCGTGGTCGGCCACTGGTCCGATACCGAGGTGCAGGATCGCATCGCCGCCTGGATGCGCGCCACCCACGCCTGGCACGATTGGCAGGGCGCGAAGTTCGCCCGCTTCGGCGACAACATGCGCTACGTGGCGGTCACCGAGGGCGACAAGGTGGCCTCCGAGATCAAGTTCGGTTTCGAGGTCAACGGCTACGGCGTCGGCGACCTGGTCGCCAGGGTCAACGCCATCACCGACCAGGCCATCACCGGGATCGTCGCCGACTACGAAAACCTCTACGCCGTCGCGCCCGCGCTGCAAAAGGGCGGCGCGCGCCACGACGAGCTGCGCTACAGCGCCCGCCTCGAGCTCGGTCTCGCCGGCTTTCTCGGCGAGATCGGCGCGAAGGGCTTTACCGACACCTTCGAGGATCTGCACGGCCTGCGCCAGCTCCCCGGCATGGCCACGCAGCGGCTGATGGGCGCGGGCTACGGCTTCGGCGGCGAGGGCGACTGGAAAACCGCCGCCCTCGTGCGCGCCATGAAGGTGATGGGTCACGATTTGCCCGGCGGCACGTCTTTCATGGAGGACTACACCTATCATCTCGCGCCCGGCGGCCACCAGGTGCTCGGCGCGCACATGTTGGAGATCTGCCCGAGCATCGCCTCGGCCAAGCCCAAGGTGGAAATCCACCCGCTCGGCATCGGCGGCAAGGAGGACCCGGTGCGCTTCGTCTTCGACGCGCCGGCCGGCGAGGCGCTCAACGCGTCGCTCGTGCATCTGGGCAACCGCTTCCGCCTGCTGATCAACGAGGTCACGGCGGTGAACGTGCCCGCGATGCCGCACCTGCCCGTCGCCCGCGCGGTCTGGGAGTGCAAGCCCGACTTCAAGACCGCCTGCGCCTCCTGGATCTACGCCGGCGGCGCGCACCACACCGGCTACAGCTACGCGGTGACGAGCGAGATGCTGGAGGATTTCGCGACCATCGCCGGCATCGAGACCGTCCACATCAACGCCGACACGCGCCTGTCCCAGCTCAAGCAGGACCTGCGCAACAACGAGGTCTTTTATCACTTGGAAAACGGCTTCCGCGCCTGAGCGATTCGATCATTGAGACACGGAGGGCACGGAGCGCGGACACCGATTTCACAGAGCCAATCACTTCGGTTCTGAACTTTTTTTCTTTGGTCTGAACTCCGCGTCCTCCGTGTCCAAGCGCCGCGTTCTCCGTGTCTAAAACTCAGTTTTCCCCTTCTCCCATGTTCACCGAACTCAAACGCGAGGCCTACGAGGCCAATGTCGCCCTGCCGCGCCACGGGCTCATCAACCTCACCTTTGGCAACGCGTCCGCCATCGACCGCGCGCGGGGAGTCTTCGCGATCAAGCCGTCCGGGGTAGCTTACGCCGATCTGAAACCGGACGATCTGGTGGTGATCGACCTGGACGGCACACCGGTGGAGGGCGCGATGCGGCCGTCGTCGGATACGCCGACGCATCGCCGGCTATTCCTCGCGTTTCCCGAGATCGGCGGCGTGGTGCACACGCACTCGTCGCACGCCACCGCGTTCGCGCAGGCCGGGCGGGAGATCCCGATTTTCGGGACGACCCACGCGGACTACTTTTTCGGCAACGTGCCTGTAACGCGCAAGCTGACCGCCGACGAGATCGGCGGCGGGGCCTACGAGTGGGAGACGGGCAACGTGATCGCGGAGCTGTTCGCCCGTCGCGGACTGGATCCGGCGGATTACCCGGCGGTGTTGGTCAACCGCCACGCGCCCTTCACCTGGGGCCGGACGGTGGCCAAGGCGGTGGAGGTGGCGGTGGCCGCGGAGTGCATCGCGCAGATGGCGTTGATGTCGCTGCAACTGGAGCCGGACCTGCCGACCATCGAGGCCGAGTTGTTGCACAAACATTTTAAGCGCAAACACGGCCCCGGCGCCTACTACGGCCAGCCCGGCGGCGGGGGTTGAGCGGGGCGGGCGCGGGGCTCAGCGGTATTCCACGAGGCGGTAGAAGACGCGGGGGCGGGTGTTGAGCGGGTCGGCGAGTTCGAGGGGGCCGCCGGTGCCGTCGGCGAAGCGGATGGTGGTCCAGTCGTCCTCGGCGAGGGTGGTGGAGATTTGCAGGTCGTAGCTGAGCTCGGCGCGGCTGGCGAAGGTGAGCCGGGCGTCGCCGCTTTAGAGGTGGAGGGAGAGTTGCGGGGGCGGCTGGGCGTGGAAGGTGATCGGGTAGGTCGCGCTGGGGGCGCGGGGGGCGAAGGCGGCGTCGACCGCGCGGAAGACGATTTGGTAGACGCCGGGCTCATCCAGGGTGAAGGCGCGGCCGTGGATGTGGCCGTAGCCGGTGGCGTCTTCGTGGACGGCGAACGAGGGGCGATCGGTGGCGGTGGCGCTCCGGCCGACGGGGCGGGTCCAGGTCGGGGTGGTCGCGCCGACTTCCCAAAACGAAAAATGCGCGCCGGTCGGGCCGGCGAACGAGACGAGCTCGACGCGGGGCAGCGAGCCGGCGGCAAACTTGATCGCGTTGCCCTCGGCGCCGAAGGAAAGCTCCGTCGCGTAGCCGCCGCCGGGGACTCGCGGGAGGAAGGCGCCGAAGGGCTCGCCGCGCGGCACGTGGAGGGCGAGTTGGAAGGCGGGGCCGAGCAGGGCCAGGCGGGCGGGCTCGGCGGGCGACAGACCGATCTCGACGTGGTCGTGGGCCGGGAGCGTCAGCCGCGTGAGCGCCGCGAGGGTGAGGGTGAGCGCGAGGCGGAGGGCGATTCTCATGGTCGGAGAAAGGGACTGTTCGCGAGGGCGAGGCGGCGTTGGATCTCGGGCTAGGCGAGGGTCGCGGTGTGGCCGTCCACGAAGAGGTAGTTCGCGCCCGCGCCGTGGCACTCGACGTTGACGAAGGATTGGAAGAGGGCGTTCGTGACCCGTCCGCGGGATGCGCCGGCGAAGTGGAAAGGCTCGGCGAGCTGGGCGAGGGCGAGCTCGCCGGCGACGAGCGTGGCGGAGGGATGGCGGCAGGAGCTGAAGAGGAAGCCGGCGCCGTTGGGCCCGGTGAGGAGGTCGTTCCAGCCGTAGCTGATCCCGGCGGGGTGGTCGGGCACGGCGAGGCAACGGCCGAGGAAGCTCGGGCCGAGGTGGGCGGCGAGCGTGTGTGTGTCCAGGAGAGCGACGAGCCGTCGGCGGCGCGTTGGTGGCTGCTGGACGGCAGGCGGCCGCGGTTCTCCGCGACATAGAGGTGGGTGGCGGAGCCGATTTGTCGCAGGTTGCTGAGGCAGCGGGCGGTTTGCCCCGAGGCGCGCACCCGGGCGACGGGGGGCGGAGGAGTTGGATCAGGCGCGGCGGCGGCGGAGGGCGACGGAGCCGAGCGCGACCAGGCCGAGGAGGGCGGCGGCGGCGGCGGGCTCGGGGATGGCCTGGGCGGAGACGGTCACACCGTAGGCGGGGAAGGTGGGGCCCGGCTGGGAGAGCTGGGCGCCGTAGTCGGCCCCGCCGACGAAGAGCGAATAGTCGCCGGGGGCGAGGCCGGAGAAGACGCCGGTGACGTAGCCATCCGCGTTGTTATCGCCGAGTATGCCCGGGGCTGAGCCGTAGTTCCCCTCGGTGCCGTCGGCGACGTGGCCGACGCAGGTGAACCCGGCGAGGCGGGCGGCGGAGCGGACGCCGCTGGAAGGATCCCCCGGGTTGTTGAAGGCGGGGTCGTTGCCGATGGACCAATCGGCGAGGGCGCGGAAGGAGCCCTCGGTGCCGCCGGGGCGGGAGCTCGCCGACAGCGCGCCCGAGTCGTGCCCGGCGCCCTCGGGGGCGAGTTGCCCCAGCCCGGCAAAGAGCGAGAGGGCGGGGAGGAAGGTGCCGGGGGCGCCGGTGCCGAGGGCGTTGCGCTCGGCGGTGACGAGCACGGTGGTCGTGGCGGTGAGGGTGAAGCGGAAGAAACGTCCGCGGTGGGTGTCGCCGTAGTCGGCGTCGGTGCCGTCGGCCCAGGCGAAGGCGCTGCTGACGGTCTGGTTGGCGATGGTCGCGACGGGGGCGCCCCCGAGGAGGGTGCCGAAATTCCGACCCCCGTAGCCGATGTGGGCGGAGGCGGTGTGCAGGCCGAGCGAGACGGCCAACGCGGCGTGGAGGAGGAGGGTGGAGGAGGCTTTCATGTACTACCGTTTGAGTGGTGAGAGGCGGAGCGGGGGGAACGGAGGGGGCGGGCGGTGCGGGGGAGGAAGTGATCCCACGTCGCGTGGACGGCCCAAAAGCCGGCCGGCAGACGTGTCGCGTACGGTAACCATTTTGTTACCCGGGCGCCCACGAAGTCGGTCCCCACGAGGGATACGCGAACAGGTGGGCCGCGCCCGGCGTCGAGGTCCGGGGGAAGGCTCGACGGGCGGGGCGGACGGACGATGGATCAAGCCGCGCGCGGCGGCTCGACGGGCGGCGCGGGGCGCCCGAAGGCGCGGGACGGAAAATGCCCGGTCGGCCGCGCGGCGGAGGCGGTGAGGACGGAGTGGGCTAAAAGCGCGGCGGGGGCGTGGGCCAGGAAGAGTTTGCCCTTGGCGGCGGATTCGCCGGCGGCGGCGGGGACGGAGGGGGCGTCGGAGTCGCCGGACGGATATTCGGACGAGGCGCGGGTTTTGCCGTCGGCCACGAATTCGCAGACGCCGCAGAG